>NZ_JBKVCZ010000007.1:0-93596 GCF_046966825.1 Hungatella sp.
AGTTTCTGAGGTTCTGCTGCAGCATGGCCTTAAAACAGAATGTGGCCCAGAACCGCAAATACATGAGCCTGACCGCCTATCCCAGCCGCAACAACTTTGCCGCCTGTCTGCTCCTTCTCCAGAACGGTGGACTGCTGTCTGTGAAATACACAGAGATTGCGGAGTACTTAACAATCTCCTACCGCCACCTGATGCATCTAATCTCCACCATGTGTGAGGAAAAGATTCTGGAACGTGTACCGAAGGGCGTCCGAATCCTGGACTGGGATAAGGTGCACGAGCTGGCGGAGGAGATACGGGAGGAGGAATAGATGGGGATGAAGACAAAGGCTTGAAGACGATTGATATATTAAAAAGGCGGCTCACGAATTATGGATCGTGAGACCGCTCTTTTTATAATAAGTGTTTATGAAGTCGCTAATGCTCTTTTTATGGTATTGATTTTATAACATTTATTTTATTTCATTCATTCGCTGATACTATTTAACCGTAATTCTTCCCTGGCCATGCGGGTCGCCGTAATCAGCGCCTACATTGCCGCCTAAGTTGGTATTGATATATGCGGAAAGAATGTCCACATCCGTCATGACCTCGTCCCTTGTGATATTCGCACCTGCAAACATGGTCATTCCGTCACCGCCGGATTTCAGCATATAGTTATGGGAAGCTACCGTATATGTCTTGTTTACATCCAGAGCTTCCGCCCCTACCTTGATATCAGTCACGCGGTAAGCGCCGCCAACTTTTATAAAGTTCCCCTTTTCATCGGTCTGAACCGTAGTCGGAACAGACGTATCGATGGTATAGGATAGTCCTGATACCTGAAGGAAGCCGCCATTTTCATCCGGGCAGTTTCTGGAAGCCATTTCCAGAGCGTCCTTAATCTGCTGGCCCTTCACTTCTACTACGCATCCCATGTTGCCGTATGGGAATACTGCCAGTGTATCGTTATACGTGATATTGCCTGCCGCTATGTTGGCACGGATGCCCCCGCCGTTGGATAATCCGATATCGGCGCCCAGTACGTAGCGGTATGCATCAGCAGTCAGATCGCCCAGGTTCGTCTCGGCGCTTCGCACTGCGCGTTCTCCCGTCGCAGGATCGTTGACAGTCAAGTCCACGTCACTGTGCCCCAGTACTGCTTTTAACGTCTCATTGTACTGCGCCTGAATTCCTTTGATGAACTGATCGGTGTCATAGTCCACATTTTTACCGTCCTCCGTGACAGCACTTCCGCCAGGAAGAGTGAGCTGCATGCCGATCGTCAGCATATCAGGATTTTTAATCTTATCTCTGTTGGCATCGTAAATCTCTCTCCAGCGGTTATAGGATCCCAGTTCTCTCTTTGCAATTCTGCTTAAGGAATCCCCGGACTTAACCGTGTACGCCCTCGAAGCGCCTCCGGCCTCCACCTTGGAGATCAGTTCTGTCGTGATTGTTCCGTCTTTTTTGATCGTCATCTTTCCGATATCCTGAAGCTTCGTACCAGTCTGCGTAAGCGTGATATCTTTTCCGTCCTTGTTCTTCACAACCTTGGAGGGAACCGTCTCATGAGAGTGGCCGTCGATCACAGCATCAATCCCGTTGGTATTCTTAATGACGCTGTCAGATGACCAGCGCTCGGTGGTTCCGTTTTCTCCCAGATGGCCAACGAGAATGACGTAATTGGCTCCATCCGCTCTGGCCGCGTCCACGCTGGACTGGATCCGGTCATAGAGCTTCTGTCCGCTCTCGTCCTCACAGAAACTGTAGATATAGTTTCCGTTTGCATCCTGGAAATACGCCGGAGTGGATTTCGTAAAGCTTTCCGGTGTGCTGGCGCCCACCAGGGCAACCTTCGTATCTCCGTATGTCATCATCTTGTACGGGGCGAATACGGTCTGTCCTGTGCGCAGATCCAGGAAGTTACTGGAATAGTAGCCGCAGCTCAGTTTCCCCGCCAGTTCCAGGAAACGTGGCATGCCGTAATCGAATTCATGGTTTCCAGGTATGGCAAAGTCATAGCCAACCTTATTCATGATATCGATTAAGTAACCTCCATCGGAAAGCGTTCCGATGGGCGCGCCCTGAATAGCATCGCCGGCGTCCACGAGGACAACGTACGGTGTCTGCTCAAGCATCTGCTTCTTATAAAGCGCCAGCCCTGCATATCCGATGTTGTCATCAACGCCGCAGTGGACATCGTTGGTATACAGCACAACGATATCGTGGTCTGCCGCCGCCGCAGTAAACGACATGCCAGTGGTCAGGGACAGCACCATCAGCAGCGTGAGCCACAGAGACAGAAACCTTCTTTTTCCGCTTCTTTTCATTTCTTAAAGCCTCCTTTTTTACATTTTTTACCTTTAAGTTTATTATAACAGATAAATGTAAAATAAGGGTATTGTTTTTCTGTTTTTTTCTTATATTAAAATAAGCTGACAGAATGACAAACAACAGCCCGCATCCTGGCGCCATTTCCGGCGCGAGATGCGGGCTGTCTGTATCTGTCTCTATTTTTCTTTATTCTTCTGTCTCTGCGATCTCAATATACAGCTCTTCCAGCTGTTTTGGATCAACCGGCGCCGGTGCCTCTGACATCATGCAGGAAGCGTCCTTCACCTTCGGGAATGCGATTACGTCACGGATGCTGTCAGCACCTACCATGAGCATGACCACACGGTCGAGGCCGTAAGCCAGGCCTGCGTGAGGCGGTACTCCGTATTTAAATGCGTCAAGCAGGAATCCGAACTGCTCCTGTGCCTGCTCCGGGGTGAAGCCCAGTACTTCGAACATCTTGGACTGGCTGTCTCCCTGATGGATACGGACAGAGCCGCCGCCCATCTCGGTACCATTTAACACGATATCGTAGGCTTTTGCGCGCACTGCGCCCGGATCGCTGTCGATTAAATGCCAGTCCTCGTCCATCGGCATGGTAAATGGATGGTGCATGGCAACGAAACGTCCCTGTTCCTCGGAATACTCAAGAAGCGGGAATTCCGTTACCCATAAGAACTTGAAGTCGTCCTTCTTCAGTAAATCCTGCTGCTTCGCCAGCTCAAGCCTTAAGTTTCCTAATACATCGAAAACCACTTTATCTCTGTCAGCCGCAAAGAGGAGTAAGTCTCCCGGCTTTCCTTCCATGGCTTCCACTAACGCGTGAAGCTCATCCTCTGTCATGAATTTTGCAAAGGAGGACTTGTAAGTTCCATCCTCAGCTATGGCAATGTAAGCCAGTCCCTTTGCACCGAAGCCCTTTGCGAATTCCACCAGGGCGTCGATCTTCTTACGAGGCATGGCTCCCTGGCCGTCTGCATTGATACCGCGCACGGAACCGCCTGCTTCCAGGGCATTTTTAAATACAGCAAACTCGGAACCACGAACCACATCAGACACGTTCTTTAATTCCATGCCAAAACGCATATCAGGCTTATCGGAACCGAAGCGGTCCATCGCCTCGCGCCATGTCATTCTGGGAATTGGGAGTTCCAGATCAAAATTACAGATTTCCTTAAATAATCTCTTTAACAGTCTCTCATTTACCTCAAGGACGTCTTCCACATCCACGAAGGACAGCTCCATATCGATCTGTGTGAATTCCGGCTGTCTGTCGGCGCGTAAATCTTCATCGCGGTAGCATCTGGCCAGCTGGAAATACCGGTCATAGCCGGAACACATGAGCAGCTGCTTATATAACTGCGGAGACTGCGGAAGCGCATAGAAGGCTCCCGGATGAACACGGCTCGGTACGAGATAATCTCGTGCGCCTTCCGGTGTGCTCTTAATCAGGGTAGGAGTCTCAATCTCGAAGAAGCCTTCCTCTGCCAGAAATGCTCTCGTGATGATCGCGACCTGGCTTCTGACCATAATATTTCTCTGAATATCCGGTCTTCTTAAATCAAGATAGCGGTATTTTAAACGAAGTTCTTCCTTCGTCTTGCTGTTTTCCTCAATCGGAAATGGCGGTGTCTCTGATTCGGAAAGAACGCGAAGACTCTCTGCTCTGACCTCAATATCACCGGTTGCCAGATTTTCGTTCACTCCGCCTGCACGCTTCTCCACGTGTCCGGTTACCGCGATTACGAATTCGCTTCTCAGCTTCTCAGCCTTTGCAAAATTCTCAGCGCCGCAGTCACTCTCCTCGAAGATAATCTGCAGAATACCGGAACGGTCTCTTAAATCCACGAAAATAATTCCGCCTTTATTTCTGCTCTTCTGCACCCAGCCCATAACGGTGACGGTCTCACCGGCATTACTGCTCGTTACCTCTGTACATCTATGGGATCTTTTCAGTCCCAGCATTGATTCTGCCATAATGTTCCTCCAACTTAATCGTAATATTATTTCAAAGCTTCCCTGTAAAATTCCTTAAACTCGGTATAGCCTTCCTTCTGTAAATTCTCCTTCTGGAACTTCTTGTTCTTGTTCATCTGAGATACGAGAACGCAGACACCCTTTGCACGCTCGTCCATGGCCTCCTGAATAGCCGCTGTCATCACATCGGCGCTGACGCCCTTTTCGATCAAAAACGCCTTCTTCTCCGTACTTCCCGGAACGGTAAAGCCCTCTTCCATCAGGATGGTAATGATTCTCTCGAAGCCGATGGAAAAGCCGCAGGCCGGTGTCTCCATGCCGGTAAATTTGCCGATCATCTTATCGTAACGGCCGCCGCCGCCGACAGATCCCGGGAATCCATCCACCTGGATCTCATAGATCGTGCCGGTATAGTAGGACATTCCGCGCACCAGGGTCGGATCGAAAATAATATCGAACTGACTGGTAGCGATACTGTTTACACTGTCCATAATGGCTGCCAGATTTTCTGCCAGCTCCGGATCCATTACGTCTTTTAATGTCTCGCCGAGAGAACGGACCCCCGCCGCATCCGGTGTCACCGAACCGAACAGAGCTAGATACCGATCAATCTTCTCTTTCTCATAACCGGCTTCTAAAAGCTCGGCGCGGGCGCCTTCCATGCCAATCTTATCCATCTTATCCAGAATGATAAACACCTGGTCAAAGGATTCCTCCGGGAAACCGCAGTAGGATGCCATTCCCTTTAAGATATTTCTGTCATTGATGCGGACATGGTAACCCTTAAAGCCGACTTTGCCAAGAAGCGTGGTAGTTGCGAGAATCAATTCGATTTCAGCCAGTCTGGTCGGATCGCCCAGAATATCAATATCGCACTGAACAAACTGACGGAATCTGCCTCTCTGAGGCTTGTCCGCCCTCCATACGCTGCCCATCTGCAGTGCCTTGAACGGCGCTGGAAGCGTCGCCGCATTATTGGAGTAATAGCGGCATAACGGTACGGTTAAATCATAGCGAAGACCGCTGTCTGCCAGATCGTTCTCCGTCTCCGCGGTATCGAGGCGCAGCTTGTCTCCGCGCTTCATAATCTTGAAAATCAGTTTTTCATTATCGCCGCCCTGCTTGCTGGTCAGGTTTTCAATATGTTCCACACACGGGGTCTCGATGGAATTAAATCCAAATCCACCGTATGTCTCACGAATCTGATTCATTACATATTCCCGTACCGCCATCTCTGCGGGCAGGATATCTTTCATGCCGGTAACCGGTTTCTTTTTTAATGCCATACGTCTCACTCCGTTATCATTTTATTCATTTCTTCCCTGTAATTCGCCGCTTTCACGGGAATAACACGTCTTCTCTCTATTTTACTGGTCTTTTTTAGTTTTGCAAGTAGTTTTTGTAATTTTCCTGCCGCAGCGGTACATTTCCACCTGATCGTAAACGTTTTTGCCCCCAGCCGCCGCAGTTTACACAAAAAACGAAGAAGAACAAAAGGATACTCTCCTTCGTTCCTCTCCGTCTTCCGCATGGTCCGAACTACCGTGCGCTTACTCCCAGACACATTCTCCCCCGGTCCCAATTACCTGCCTGTACCATTCAAACGATTTTTTCTTCCTTCTCCCACCGGTTCCGGTTCCATCATCCTGCTTATCCACGTAGATGAATCCGTACCGCTTTTTCATTTCCCCGGTAGAGGCGCTGACCAGGTCGATGCAGCCCCATGTCGTATAGCCCAGCAGTTCCACACCGTCTTCCTCCACCGCCTTTATCATTTCCCGAATATGGGCTTTTAAGTATGCAATCCGGTAGTCGTCCTCAACTGTTCCGTCAGCCTTTACCTCGTCCACAGCCCCCAGGCCATTTTCTACAATAAACAGCGGCTTCTGGTAACGGTCGTATAAATTGTTCAGGGTAATGCGCAGCCCCACCGGATCAATCTGCCAGCCCCAGTCGCTGGCTTTCAAATAAGGGTTTCTCAAGCTGGACATGACATTGCCCGCAGTCTTTTCCATCTGCCCTGCATCCGCGGCGGTCAGGTGTGACGTATAATAGCTGAATGACACAAAATCCACAGTATTTTCCTCCAGGATCCGTTCATCCTCCGGGCCCATGGAAGGAAAGCAGCCCTTCCGCATAAGCGCCCTGGCGGCATAAGCCGGATACTTCCCGCGCACCTGCACATCGGCAAAGAAGTAGTTTTCCCGGTCCTTTTCCAGCGCCGCCCATACGTCATCCGGATTACATGTATTGGCATAACAGCTTCCCGCCGCAAGCATACAGCCGATCTTAAATTCCGGATTGATCTCCCTGGCCGCCTTCACAGCCAGCGCGGAAGCCAGAAGCTGGTGGTGGGCAGCCTGGTACTTCACCTTCTCCTGATCCTCACCATCCTCAAAAAACAGACCTGCGCCCACAAAAGGCAGGTGCATGACCATGTTGATCTCATTAAAGGTCAGCCAGTATTTTACCTTATCCCTAAAGCGTTTAAACAGCGTCGCCGCATACTTTACAAATAAGTCTGCCATGCTCCGGCTTCTCCACGAACCCAGTTCTCTGACAAGAGTGAGCGGAACGTCAAAATGGCAGATCGTCACCAGCGGCTCAATGCCATATTTTCTCAGCTCATCTATCAGTGCGTCGTAAAAAAGCAGTCCCTCTTCATTAGGATCGTCCTCCAGGCCGGTGGGGAATATCCTGGACCAGGCAATGGAAAAACGGTAGCATTTGAATCCCATTTCCGCAAACAGCTTCACATCTTCTTTCATATGGTGATACATGTCTATGGCCTCCCGGGAGGGATATCTCTCCCCCTCGCCCAGTTTTTCATAAGGCAGAATCCCCGTCATCACGGGAAAACGGTTCTCCCCTGCCGGTATCATATCCACCGTCGTCAGACCTTTCCCGCCTTCCAAATAACCGCCCTCACACTGGTTTGCGGCCGTCGCGCCTCCCCATAAAAAATCATCTGCCAGTCTCATCCAATCTCCTCCAATGTATACTCCTTCAGGCTTCCTACAACCATATCTGCTTCAGGCAGATTCTCCCGGCTTCCGATACCGGTCGCCTTCATGCCCGCACTGTGAGCCGCTTCAATGCCTGCCTCCGAATCCTCGAACACGAGGCATTCCTCACATGGCAGTCCCAGGGCCTCGGCTCCTTTTATAAACACCTCCGGGTCCGGTTTGGTCTTTTCTACCTTTGTCCCGTCGATAATTGCGTCAAAATATCGCGTCAGTCCCAGTCTGTCGAGAATTATCATGGAATTTTTGCTGGCAGAGCCCAGGGCCGTTAAATAACCCTTTGCTCTGGCCTCCTTTAGCAGTTCAACAGTACCCGGCAGCACTTCATCTTCTTTCATCCCGGAAATATACTCCACATATCTGCGGTTTTTCCTCTCACAGTACGCCTCCTGTTCCTTTTCATCCATGAAAATATTCCCGATCTCAAGAAGTATCTCCATGGAACGTTTCCTGCTGACCCCCTTAAGCCGCTCGTTATCCTTTATCGCAAACAAAAAACCCAGCTCCTCTGCAATCTCTTTCCATGCAAGGTAATGGTACTTGGCCGTATCCACCAGCACGCCATCCAAATCAAACAACAGACCTTTTATCATAGTTCGCTCTCCTTCCCTGCAGTTAAAAGGCGGCATCCCAGTATCCACAGTACGGATCATTGGGGGCTTTTCCTTTAAATTCACTTTTTCCTGTGATTTTCTCCACAAGCACCTTCGGATTAAATTCATTGGCCGTATAGGCGTTAATATATGTGGAAATCATAGGCACATCCTGCAAATGGTATGGATTGGCAATGGAGATAAACACCGTCGGAATTTCCTTCACAAACCACGGCGCATCCAGCCCCATAGGCGGCTTCCAGTTGATCCGCACCGTCGTCTGGTTACTTGCCGTTTTGATATTGGCAAAATAGAAGACAATATCGTACGTCTCGCGCAGTTGCTTCACCGGGGCTTTATAAAAGAGAGCGCCGTGCAGTTTCTCATCGAAGCGCTCTGCCTTAAATCCGGCTTTTTTCAGTTCCTCTATAAACAGGCTTCCTAACGCCGGTTTCCCGCTGGCGCTGACCGCGTCTCCCAGGACAATCACCATGGCGCGTTTTTTCTTCTCCGGATCCACTGGAATGAGCTTCTGCGTATCCTTCACCAGGGTAATGGACTCATCCGCAAGCTGGTACGCCCATGTTATGTGTTCCTGGCATTTGAGCACGGAGAGACCTTCCTTGGGCGGCATTAGCGTGTTATTCTTTTTCCTCGTGTTCAGGCCCAAAGATGCCTTTGTGGCCAGAATTCTTCTGACGGCCTCATCAAGCCGTTCCTGCGTCACCACGCCGTCCCGTATTCCCTTTTTCATTGAAGCCACGTCTTCCTCTAAATCACGGGTAAACAGGATCATATCGCAGCCCGCTGCTATGGCTCCCGGTATCAAATCTTCCCTGCGGCCCATGGCTCCAAAGCCCACCATAGCGGTGGCATCTGTCACAATCAGCCCGTTAAATTCCAGTTTTCCCCTCAGAAGCCCCTGCAGTAGCTCCGGCGACAACGACCCCGGCATAATGTCCTCATCCTTTATATCCGGGGAAAAGTACCGTGTATACGCAGGCTGCATGATATGGCCGGCCATAATGGTTTTCGCCCCATTCCTGATCATTGCGCTGTAGATATCCCCATACGTGCGGTCCCACTCTTCTACGGAAAGAGAATTCACCGAAGCCAGCAGATGCTGGTCTCTGTCATCTACTCCGTCACCGGGAAAATGCTTTACGGATACAGCGACTCCATTCTCCTGACATCCCTTCATGTAGGCCAGAGACATGCGTTTTACACGCTCCGGATCTGAACCGTAGGTCCTCACATTCGTAATCGGATTGGAGAAATTCATATCAATATCAACGACCGGGGCAAAGGCCCAGTTACAGCCAACCGCCGCGCCTTCCCTGCCCGCAATGACGCCCAGCCTGTATGCCTGCTCCGTATTGTCGCTGGCCGCCACCTGAATCTGCCTGCCGAAAAACGTCCCCTCATTGCCGATCCCGTCGCCGCCGGCTTCTAAATTGGCCGCCAGCAGCATGGGCGTCTTCGACTCTTCCTGAAGCAGCTTATGGATCTCGTAAATCTTCTCCGCTGCTCCGGGGCGGTACATCATAGCTCCTGGGTGATACGCCTCCACGATCCTTCTTAACTCATTAAAATCATCGCTGTCACCGTGGAGGCAAAAGAGCTGCCCCACCTTTTCTTCCTCTGACATTCCGTCTAAGGTCTTTTCCACCCATGCGATGTCCCCATCCTTTAAGAAAAACGGATTTGCCTTTAAATCAATCATGTTGACCTTGCTCCTTTCCCGCTAAAATAAGCAGCGGCTCTCCGGCCTTTCTGTGCTTAGCATCAACCGGAATGATATCCCGGTAGGCCGCCGTATTCGCCACGATGACAGGCGTAATCGGAGAATAGCCTGATTTTTTAATAAATTCCAAATCGAACTCCACAAGCTTCTGGCCCTTTTTCACATGGTCGCCATTCGCCGCCATAACACGAAAGCCTTCGCCATTTAATTTAACAGTATCCATCCCGATATGAATGAGCAGCTCCGCTCCCTGGTCCGTAACCATACCGATGGCATGGCCGGTAGGGAAAATCGCCGACACGGTTCCGTCAGCAGGCGCATAGACGCAGCCCTCCTCCGGTTCCACTGCAATCCCTTTGCCTAGTACTCCCTGGGAAAATGCTTCATCTTCCACATCGCACAGAGCCACAAGCCTTCCTGTTAACGGGCTTTCGATCTCCTCGCCGGACTGTGTCACATCTGCTTTTACAGACTCTTCTGCTTTCATAGACTCAGCTTCTTCCATACCGGTTTCTTCTGCCTTTATTTCTTTCGTCTGATTTTCTTCCTTGTCTTTAAACAGAATCATCATGGCCGCAAACGAGATTACCATAGCAATTCCCACCGCAATCAGGCTGAATACGAGGCTGGTGCTGCTTCCGTCTGGATTAATGTAACAGGTAAAACAGAAGATTCCCTGTCCGCCCATATTAAAGTACCGGGTTCCTCCCGCCACCGCGATGGCGCCTGCGATACCGGAGGCAGCACAGCTTATGATAAACGGAGTCTTAAGCGGCAGCGTCACACCGTAAATCGCCGGCTCTGTAATCCCGAAAATACCGGAAAACAGGGCAGAAATAGAAGTTGACCGTAAATTTTTATTCTTTGTTCTTATGACAATAGCCGCCAGTACCGCCACCTGGGTGAAGCAGCCCGCACACGTCGCCGCAAAGATCACGTCATACCCCATAGTTGCCATATTGTTGAGCACAATGGGGATCATTCCCTGATGGACGCCGAAAATAACGAACACTTGCCAGAATGCGCCTACAAACAAGCCGAATACAATCGGACTTAAATTAAAGAGCGCTTCCGTAATCATACCGATGATATTGGAGAGCCATGTTGCCACCGGACCGATCACCAGAAATGTGATGGGAACCGTAACCACCAGCGTTACAAGGGGAACAAGGAAAGATTTGACGACTGCCGGGCTCCACTCCTTCATCTTCCGTTCCACCTTGGAACCGAACCAGACAGCCAGGATAACAGGAATTACCGTGGAAGAGTAGTTATTTAAAATCACGGGAATTCCCAGGAAATTCATGTAAATTTTAGATTCAAATATGCTTCCGGCAAATAAAGTGGAAACCGGCTCGCCCGCCATCACACTTATAATAGCCGGATAAATCATGGTACAGCCGATGGCAATACCAATCACTTCATTGCACTTAAATTTCTTTGCCGCCGTATACCCAAGAATTACCGGGAAGAAATAAAAGATACAATCGCCTACCGCGTATAAGATCTGGTACGTCCCGCGGTCAGCCGTCATGAGCCCCAGCGTGGTAAGCATCACCAGCAGCCCCTTGACAATACCGCAGGCGCACAGAAGTCCGATTGCTGGCATGAATACGCCGGAAATAACGTCTACCAGCCCGCTCTTTTCCCCCTGCCCGCTCTCCGGCTGCCCCTGGTTTAAGTGAGCTGCCTTTAAAACCGCTTCGTACACATCCGGAACATGGGTGCCGATCACAATCTGGAACTGGCCGCCACTGATAATTACGTTAACCACCCCTTCCGTGTTTCTCAGCATTTCCGCATTTGCCGCCCCCTCATCCTTCAGCCGGAAGCGCAGACGTGTAAAACAGTGTTCTAAGGAAAGTATATTCCCTTTTCCGCCTACATTTTGAATAATTACCTTTGCAAGACCATCGTATTTGCCAGCCATACTCCTTCTCCTTTTCACTTTTTCTTATATTATAAAAGGAAATCAGCCGTTTATCTTTGGTAATTCCGGTATAATTATTCTCAATTTCCGACATTTATAAAACAGTTTCTATGTTAGCCTCGGTCCTGACTGCCGTGTCAACCTCTCTGCTGGTTTTCTTTTCTGTATTTGAGCGGCGTTGTTCCGTAGAACGCCTTAAAATCCCGGATAAACGCCTTACTGTCCGAGAATCCCGTATCCAGCGCAACTTCCAGAATGGATTTATCCGTAAACATGAGCTGCTTTCTTGCATTGTAGAGACGGAGCTTTCTCAAATGGACAAGAAAGCCTTCTCCGATATAGTTTTTAAAGCTTTTGGAGAAATAATCGGGATTGTAGCCAAAATGGCCCGCCACATCGCTGAGTTTTAAATTCTCATTGTAATGCTTATCAATATAGTTTACGATCTCTTTATAGATTTCCCCTGATTTCATGGATTTTATATGGCTGCTGTCTTTATCCAGCATACACTCTGTAAACAGCAGGTATATCAGCTCATAAGCGCTGCTCCTGATCATAAGGTTGTACCACTCCCCCTCCTGCCGGTACGTTTCCCTTATACGCATCATGACGCTGCGCAGCCTGTCGCCGACCTCTTTTCTTCCGCTGATTTCAAACCACGCCAGATCAATACCCGGATTCAGCTCTTTTAAAAAGGTATAGGAAATCAGAATGGAACAGCCCGTCTGGTTCTCTCCCTGAAAAGCCATAAAGCTGTGAAATTCTCCGTGGTTAATAATGGCCAGATCCAGATCCCCCATGGTTCTCGTAATTCCATTCACCCACAGCTTGAATCCATCGCCCCTGGCCAAAACGATCTCCACACTTCTGTGCCAGTGCTGCGCAACGTAGGCCCCGTCATTTACAATATTTTCATGGGGAACCACCTTGACCGGATAATTTTTTCGCATTTGGTTGATTTCATAGTAGCCTTCTTCCATCTGAATTATCCTTTCTTATTTTATAATAGCCGAACTGGCATATACAAATTACGTGCATATGTCAAATCCGGCCAAGTGCCTATAATCTCATTTAAAATAGGTTTTATTTCCAATTACAACTTTCTGGCCTTTTCGAGTTTTGCAATCGGTTTTTAAATTTTCCAGCTTAACATCGGAAAGAACCACTCTTGTATTTCTCATGCCTAACCCTCACTTAATATAACTTTTATTATATTCGATAGCAGCCAAAATATCAATCAAAAGGAAGCAGATGGCCATTCCCGCCATCTGCTTCCTTCCAAAAACCCTATATACTAATCTCTCCCCGAACTGTAAACAAATGCTCCCGGCACCGCCTTCGACGGGTCGTAATTCTCCAGGATCTTTCTGTAACGCTCCTTATATCCGTTATCCACGTCAAGCTGTGGAATCACCTTTGCCCCTTCCTCAAAGAAATGGATTGAACCGCGTCCCATCTCCTGGCCGCGCCTTGTGTGCTTGTCCAGCGCCACATCCAGGATCTCCGGTACTTTGCCCATGGCCGCCTCTTTAATGATGATATTCTTTAAATAATCACTGGAGCGGTCCTTCGTGCATGCGCAGAGAATTCTGATCGCATGGATAAAGAACATGGGCTGGTCGCCGTCGTCATATGCGAACTTCTTTCTCATTTCATCTAAGGTATTGATCTTTCCTGCCGCGTCCAGATCGCCGAATCCGATGTCCTCCACAGAGATCGACAGCAGACGGTGCCATACCTTTTCCAGTAAGGCCGGGCCGGAGGTGTACAGCTCATACGCGTACTGACACGCTTCCTCCACCATTCCGCGGCGAATCGACTTCTGCAGACAGGAGATGATCTCATCTGCCGCAAAACCATTCTTTGTCGTGGCATTTGCCCATATCGTGTAATTTGCCATCCTCATGCTCCCTTCTGATTCGTATAGATTTCTATCAATTCTTCTACCAAAACGCGCACCAGCTCCGCCGCCATGATCTGATCCTCTGCGTGAGACATTAACAGGGTAATCTGCGGCTCCAGGGTGTTGACCTCATTTAACAGGATCTCGCCGTGCTGCTCGTGAGCCTGGCGGTAGAACTGCTCGCCTTCCTTGATTCTCGGCTCCACAAGCTCCCAGTTTCCTTTTTTCGCCTCCTGCAGCGCCTGCATATAACAGGACTTGGCACAGCCGGCATAGGTCACGATCTGCATTGCACATTCCGATAATTTCGTAACATCAGCCATATTTTAAGCCTTTCTCATGATTTTTTTGCCAGTTCAATTGCAAAATCCAGGGCTTTGTCGCCATCGGCCAGTGCATAAACCCTTGGTTCAATGCTTGCAACCGGTATATTTAAAATACTCTTTATGTTGTTTACCGCGTAAACCAGCTGTGGTCCGACGAGACACACGTCCCACTTACCAATTTCATCACTGATTCCCGCATTTGGCACCGCCTCACAGGTAAGCTCCATATTCCGCTTCTCAGCCGCATCCTTCATCTTTTTCATGATGATGGAACTGCTCATTCCGGCATTACAGCAAATTAATATTTTCATATTGCCTCCTTCTATACTATGTGCCCTAAGGCTGTATCATCCTGACAGGATATTACTTTAATTCCGGCCAGTACTCCTTGTTCACCTCGATATAATCGTCGAGAATCTTCTTGGCTACATTGGCGCTCGGTACGGTCTTCGATAAGGTCAGTGCCTGCCACAGCTTATGATAGCTTCCCTGCTCGTAAGCGTCAACCGTCAGTTTCTCCACTGCGACCTGCTGTTCCATCAGTCCCTTCTGGAATGTCGGGATCGTTCCGATGGTGATCGGCTCGTAACCGTCTTTTCCAACGATACACGGAATCTCTACCATGGCATCCTTGTCGAAATTCTCGATGGCTCCGTTATTTCTTACAATGAGCAGCATTCTCTCATGTGTATTGAAGGCCAGTGCTGTCGCTAAATCCACGATGAAAGAAGCGTGAATACCGATCTCCAGGGAGGTTCCCTCAGCGGTTCCGGCTTCTGCGATCCTTGCGCATTCGCCGAAGACGCGTTTCTCTCTGCCATCCATAACCTGATTTGCTCTCGTATACTCAGGATTTGTGTGGGCTACCATGTCGTCGCCGAATAAGTAGTACTGGAAATAGGAGTTGGGAGCCATGGTAGGATCAATGGCGGTTAAATCTTTTACCTTCTTTGCTGTCTCATACCAGGAGTTGTCCGTATAGTCTCCGTTATTTCCTTCGTCAGGGAGCGTATTGCCGTATTCCAACTGATGCGCAAGGAGTTTATCAATGTATTCGTTGCCGTCGTTGTCCTTGATGGAGGTCCACCAGCCGAAGTGATTGAGACCGAAGTAGCGCACGGTCATTTCCTTGCGGTCGTTAAAGCCCAGGATCTTTGCAATGTTGTTTTCCATACCGATCGGCATATCGCAGATGTTGATGACTCTCGCATCCGGCTTAAAGCGTCTGCACGCCTCCGCCACGATGGCCGCCGGGTTGGAGTAGTTCAGCATCCAGCAGTTCGGAGAGTATTTCTCCATGTACTCGATATTTTCCAGAACGCCCGGGATGGAGCGCATGCCGTAAGCAATTCCGCCTGGGCCGCAGGTTTCCTGGCCGACTACGCCGTATTTTAACGGGATCTTCTCATCCTTTTCTCTCATCGGAAGCTGTCCTACGCGGATATGGGCCAGACAGAAGTCAACGTCTGTATAAGCCGTCTCCGGATCTGTGGTAGCCACAAACTCGATGGAAGGATCCTTTTCCCTGACGATAATCTCGCAGGCCTTAGCCAGTCTGCCCTGGCGCTCCTCATCGTTGTCATACAGCTTGATAGCGCGGAGCGGAAGCCTGTCCATGTTGTCCAGCAACATCAGAATAATCTCAGGTGTATAGGTGCTGCCGCCGCCTGCTATTACTACGGAAAATTTTTTCTTACTCATATTCTATGATTCTCCTTCTACTAGATATAATTTCGTTTCTCTTATCCTGCCTTTTAAAAGAGCTCGATGGAAGTCGATATGCTTATTAAACGGTTCAGAAAATCTGTTTCATCTTTTGCCTCATACAGGGTGTTCACCAGGTTTTCATTCATGGCTACCTGTTTAAAAAATTCGAACAGAATACTCACATCGTCGTTGGGCCTTCCCTCAATCGCCAGGAGGAAGATGACCTTCACTGCTTTTTTGCAGATCGTGACCGGCGGCTTTAAGATGGCTGCCGCCACCGCAGTCTCCTTCGCAAAGGTCATGAGCGGGTGGGGAATCATCACGGACTCCCCGATGACTGTGGGGTAGTTGACTTCTCTGGACAGGACGTCATCCACATACTCTTCCACCGTCTCGATCTTATCCTGCTCCTTAAACTTCCTGGAAAGCGTCTCGATAACAATTTCAAACGGCGCCTTTCCAGCCCAGTCTGCGGATCCGGCATCCTTTGCAAAGATCTTGATGCACTGTGTGTTAAAATACTTGTTGACGATCGTGGTAAACCGTCTGCTCACCCGCATGCGTCTGATAAACCCGTTCAGCGCGGAAAAGTCCTGCTGGTTCGGAATTCCATTGATCCGGAACACGGGTATGTCCGTCTTTACTCTCTGCCCTTCGGTGGAAATGATCAAATCCACCGCAGAAGCAGTGACAGCCCCCTCATCGCCATACGGCGAGGGATACTCCAGCTGGTGCTTGGGAAGGACCTTTACAAGTTCAATCTGATTCTGGAAATGATCGTTGAGCCAGTTGCAGATAACCGCGTTGACGCTCTGCCGCGGAGCACTGATCACCACGGTTTTTAACCGCCGGTTCACCTTTTCCAGAAAATAGGCCACATAAAGGGCCATATAGGCGATCTCTTCATCCCGGATCGGAATACTCTTATATTTGAACATGATCGGGACAAGCAGAATCGCGATTTCGTAGGCATATGGATACTGGGTTTTGATATCCTGCAATATCGGATTGTCGATCCGGTATCCGGTATCGATCCTGCGGATTAAATACTCCAGATGAAGCGCCATATTGTTGAACAGCTCGTCGGACTGGTGTAAGTCAAAGCTGTATTTGGCCAGCACTTCCTGACAGAACTCATTTAAAATAACACCGCTCAGCGCACTGGCCCTCGTGTCCCCCTGACTCTGAACGAGCCTTATGGAGTACAGAAATATTTTAAGGAGCGCTTCGTCGCTCTCTGTCAGATCCAGTTTCTGTGCCTTCAAATGATACAAAAGATTGGTCAGGACCTCCACCGGGAATTCGTCCGCCTTCACGCCAAAGAGCTCATGGCCCTGGCGTTTCCTCATGACTGTGGCGTAAATGGCGCCTACCACCATGTAGAGACTGGCATCAGACACCAGAATCTCATGGCCGCCGAAATAATCCTTGACCGCTTTTACGAATAACTCATACTCTCCCCGGTCAAACTGGCCGCGAAACAGGAGTTCCAGGTAATCACTGCCCCAATCCGTATGAGTCTGTACTTCATATTTGATAATGTTAAAAATGGAAAGTCTTATCTTTTCTTCGTTGTCCACGCCCCGGGCCTGGTTCCCTTCCAGAACAAGGATGCATAAGTCCATTTTATCCTCCAGCATCCTGCGAAGCTTCAGCACTTCCTCCCGAAGCGCCGTCTGGGATAAGAACAGCTCCTCTTCCAGATCGTATAAGTTGCAGCTCCCCTCTTCCAGGGCGTGGCCCAGAATCGCGTAGCCGCGGTTGTGGGGGGCAATGACATGATTCCTGTCACTGCCTCCGCTTAAAACAGCCCGAAAATATTCCATATCCCCCTGCGTGATATAATAACCGATTCTTTTCGAGGCTTTTATGGAGGGGGAAAGCAGCCTTCCCTCCGTTTGGCAGAGTAATGGATCACCTTTTAAAGCCGAGTTTATCTGCAGAATATCGTTCCTGATCGTGCGGGAAGACACTCCAAAATATTTTGCCAGTTTATCACCAGTGATGCCTGACACGTTATTCATGATATACTCTATGATTTCTATCTGCCTTTTCGTAACTGTCATGTTCTGCCTACTCCGCTTCGCTCTGGGCTTCTCTCTTCAATTCGTCTTTTTCCATCATCTTGAAGAATGGATAATAAATCAGTGCCATGAGAATCAGTGATACAAATACGAGTACAACGCTTCTCCAGTCATACGTGGTTAAGAACGCGCCTACGCCCGGAGGTAAGAATCCTGGAGGTGCTGCCACCGGATAGCCGACCAGCCCCATCTTCATACTGAAGTATGTAAGAACGGTAATGAGCAGTGGTCCGAATACGAACGGAATGAACATATACGGATTCAAAAGAATCGGAAGTCCGAAGATAACCGGCTCATTGATGCCAAAAATAGATGGAACGAGTGATGCCACACCGATGGATTTAAACGACTTCGCCTTTGATTTCATCATAAACAGGACGAGGCCTAAAGTCAATCCGGAACCTGCTACCTGAAGGAAATTGTAGTAGAGTCCATAGGTGAAAATATGGGTAACCGGAGCACCCGATGCGTAATTGGCCATATTCTCAGCCTGATATGCAATTGCAAATGCAGCCCACACCGCGGAGGTGATGGAAGGTCCGTGAAGACCAAAGAACCATAAAAACTGTGTCAGGAAGATTACAATCAGCAGGGCCGGAAGCGTGTCCATAGTGCTGATCGCAGGTGCCAGCAGCTTCATAATGGCCGCCGGGAATACCAGTCCGGAAACCGCAATCGAGATGTTGGCGATGGCAACCGCCACAATAACGTTGACTACCAGAGGGATCAGGGAGGCGAAGCTCTCTCCTACCATCGGAGGTACGGAGGATGGCAGCTTGATAATCGCATTCCTCTTGATCAGGAACCGTGTGATTTCCACACTCAAAATACCGGAAACAATACTGGTAAAGAGACCCGACGCCCCCAGAAACTCGGTGCTGATTCCGCCGTCAATGGAAACTGCGGACAGAATCAGATGAACGATGATAGCCGTCACACCCGTCTGCGTATTGTGGATTCCGTACCTTTTTGCCAGTGCCACGGCGATGAAGAATGCCGCGAAAATCGACAGCAGGTCATTGGTAAAACCGGCCGCATACGTCAGCACACCCATATGGGCGGAGATAAAATCGTGGATAGGTCCTGAAGCGATTAAGTTGTTCAGCGCGATCGGCAGAAGAAAGATAGAGCCGATAATGATGACCGGAATATCTGCGATCATGCCGTCTTTGATAGCCTGGAGCCAGTTGTTTTTCTCAACCCAGTTGGCAACGGGCATCATGTACTTCATAAGCTTGTCCTGAAAACCTGTGGTTTTCTCATTCATAAAGAAAGTTCCCCCTTTAATCATTTGTTCTTAAGGCCTTAATATTGTAACTAGAGTGTACCTGATTTTAATTTTCACCGCAAACGTTCTTTTTCCTAAGTGTTAGGAAACCATGTCACGATCCCCGGATATAATTTCAGGGCCTTAAGAAAGCCTGACATCAAAAAAGAATGCCCAAAGAGCCGCGCTCCTCAGGCATTCATCTGCTTTTATCCTAAATCCATATCCACATGATCTCTGTCACATACCAGTTGTTCCCCATCCACCTTCAGCTCCGCCACCTGCAGGGAAGTTCTCCTGTGCCTGTATTCCCAGACAAAATCCGGATTACTGCGTTCCTCCCTGCTCACCTCCGGGTGGGTAAAATAGAATATATATGCCCTGTCCTTATGGACCAGAACATCGGCATGGGCCGCTATCGTCCCGTCGTCGGTCCTGCTGCCCGGCTGTGCCAGAATATTGGGGCAGCGGTCCCAATGCTTCAGATCATCACTTCTGTAAACCCCCAGTCCCTCCCATGGATCGGTAATCATCCAGTAATGATGTTGAAAGAAGAAGACATTGGGGCCTTCATGAGGGCAGTCCGTAATCTCCGGCCCGCCCGCAGTCCAGTGATAAAGATCTTCGCTGTACGCCGTATAGGTATGACTGTCATGAACCTCATCTTTATACCACATTTTCCAGATACCATCCGGACAGCGCACCACGCAGGCGTCTATCACCCGGTCTGAAGATAGAGTAAGGGGTCCCTGGAGCGTCCAGTCCCACAGATTCCCGCTGGTATAGTGTAAAATCGTTCTTTTACAGTCCCACGTGGCGGGAATCCCTCTGACGTATGACACATACATGTGGTAAACGCCCTCATATTCCATAATCTCCGGCGCCCAGTATGTATTTCTGCCTTTCTCGTATTCCAGGCCCCGGGCGGTTCCCCGGTAAATCCAGGTCTTCCCGCAGTCATCAGAGCTGACAATCCCAATGTCGGTTCCATGTACATAGGAAACCCCATGATTGACGGCTGCCGCCCTTCTGTTTGTATAAAATATCCACCAGCTCTGTTCCTGTTTATTCCAGATAATTACCGGATCCGCGGCGCCGTCGTAAATCGGATCGCGAAACAGAGGCGCCCCGGGCACTACTGTATTTTTCATTATAAATCGACCTCCTTTATTTTCGCTGACAGTGCACCAGACTGACCTGTCCCCCTGGTTCGCTGCTGCACTTAACCTTTGACTGCTCCACTTGTAATGCCGGCAATAATATGCTTCTGCATCGCCACATAGAAAATCGTAATTGGAATCAGCACAATCACCATGGTGCAGAGCATCACGGTCCAGTTGTTGGCGAACTGTCCGACCCCCTTATATACCTCCATAATCAACGTAAACTTATCCGAAGAACTGATAAAGAGATAGGGCAGCATGAAATCATTCCATATCCACATAACATCAAAGATCACAATCGTCGTAGTAACCGGCTTTAACAGGGGAAATACGATCCGCCAGAACAGTTTCCAGAGATTGGCTCCGTCGATCAGCGCAGCTTCCTCCAGGTCCTTTGGCACTCCTCCTAAAAATCCCTGATACATGAACATGGCGAAATTACACCAGCTGGAATACAGCACAATCATGCCGGCTACGGAATTCTGCAGTTTTAAGAAGGACATCAGGTTAAACAGCGGAATCAGCGTCGTCTGGACCGGAACCATGAAGCCAATCAGAAAATAGAAGAAAAGGAATTGGGTCAGCTTATTTTTTCTCCTGCTTATGGCATAGGAAGCCATAGAGCCGATGGATATGATAATGACCACCGATACCACCGTAATCAGAATCGAATTGCGGAAGCTGCTCCAGAAATTGATTGTGTCAAGCGCCTGTCTGTACAAATCAAGAGTAAAGCTTTTTACAGGGAGAGAAAGCGGGAATACGGTTGCTTCCCTGGCTGGTTTAAACGTATTGACGAGAAGATAATAAAATGGTATGAAGAAAATAATACAGACACCGAGCATCGCCGCTTCACCCAGAATACTCTTTACGCCTCGTTTCCTTACTGTCATTTATTCCACCTCCCGTTTCTTCATAAGCTTTAACTGAATCACGCTGATCACTGCGATAAAGACAAAGAAAATCGCCGACATGGCCGTCGCTTTGCCGTAGGATTTTTCGACAAAGCCCGTTTTTATAATAATCTGTGAAACCAGTGTTGTCGATGTACCGGGACCTCCGCTGGTCAGTGCAAACGGCAGATCATAAAGCTTCATGGAATTTAAGAGCAGAAGCATGACGCTGACCGTCATGGCGGAAGCCAGCATGGGAAATGTGATATACCGGAATTTCTGCCAAGCAGTCGCTCCATCCACATTGGCGGCCTCATAATACTCCGTTGGAATGCTCTGAAGCTGCGCCAGATAGATACAGGCGTGCCATCCCACGACGCTCCATAGGTTGACAAGAAGTACGGAAAACATGGCCCATTTCGGAACCGCCAGCCACATGACCGGATGGATCCCAAACAGTCCCAGCAGCTTATTGAGGAGTCCGTTGCCTGTAGGCGACAGGATATATGCCCATAAATAGCCCAGAATAATCGCACTGGGAACAGATGGGAAAAAGAATACGGCTCTCTGGAGATTCTTCGTTTTCATACCGGAATTTAACACCAGAGACAGCGGAATGGCGAAAACAGTTGTCACCAGAGGAAACACGATGCTGTAAAAGCACGTGTTCAGCAGAGCGGTCTTCATAGACCGGTCCGCAAACACCAGCCTGAAATTTTTAAGTCCCGTAAAGCTTAAGTGACTCATGGAATATCCGTCCCAGTTGGTAAAAGACAGTCCCAGAGTCTGGACCAGCGGTATTACCGTAAGTATCGTATATACAATAAACGCGGGCAGAATAAACAGCAGATAAGGCAGTTCTTTTCTCAGTTTAACCTTCATTTCAATCATCCTTTCCTGAAAATGGGTAGAAAAAAATAAAAGCTATTGACTTAATTCTGCCTGTTTTTCATCAAGCCTCACAGGTATATTCTCGATCGTATCGGCTCCTGTAATCGTATCCTGGATACCGGATAAGAACTCCTTGTAGATACCGGAGGAATTATTCCATACAATCTGCGGCAGATAGAAGCTGCCGGAAACCGCATCCCCTTTGAATTTCTCAAAGACAGTTCCCATGGTATAGTCGATTCCTTCCACGATGATCGCATTATTTGTTACCTTCTGCCATTTCACAATATTTTCGTCCCTTGCCATGTACTCGATAAATGCACGGCAGGCATCCTTATGCTCGGAGGTGGTGCTGACAGACAATCCTACATTCACTGCGCCCGGCAGGACACGGTTTCCGCTGTTGTCGGAAAGTCCGAAAATGTCGTAGTTCAGCTCGGGGTTCTTCTGTTCAATCATGGCAATATTCCATGGACCGCCGTGCATCATGGCAACCTCACCGTTGGCAAACATGTCGATCACCTGGTCGCTGTTAAGTCCAAGCGCCATCTGGCTGTAGAGTCCGCTGGCTATCATATCGTTGTACCAGAGCTTCAGCGGCTCCGTATATTTCTCCTGGAACGTTGCCTTTCCCTCGTTGATCTGGACATCCGCATCCGGTTCCTGGCTGATGACGCTGCACTGATACAGGTCCTGCGCCAGGTTATGAACATTATCGGCATCATCCAGATAGGGTTCCACGCCAATCGCCTTCAGTTTTGCCGCACAGTCCACGAAGTCCTGCCATGTCTCAGGCTCCTTCTCAATACCGGCCTGTTCAAACAAATCTTTGTTATAGAAGATTCCGCCAATCCAGGCATCCGGAGAATACCCGTATATCTTCCCATCTTTTCCGTAGGTCGCCGAGGTTGCAGGGTCGATCCTGGAGAATATCTCCATATCGCTGATATCTTCCGCTACGCCCTTGCTGATAACCTCCTGCTTATTTTCTGCCGCGATATAGAACATATCGGTCATCTGCCCGGAGGCAGCTAATACACTGAATTTATCCACATACTGCTGTACCGGCGGAACGTATTGAAGGTCTATTTTGATATTGGGATTTTCCTGTTCAAAGCCCGCAATAAACTCTCCCAGAATCTCATCTGTATTCCACGATAAAAGACTGATCGTTACCTTTTCCCCTGAAGCCTTCGCATTTCCCTCTGTTGTACTCTCCGCTGCGGCACTGTCCGCCGAAGTAGTCGATCCGTTGTTCCCCTGGCCGCCGCAGCCGGACAGAACCGCCGCTGCTGCTAATACGCCTGCTAATAATGCTGCTCCTTTTTTCATTTCAGGAACCCTCCCTTTCTTTGATAAGTCCATTATATCCGTCCGGGATCCATTTCTAAATGTCTAAAACTCGGGGATTTTTGCTTCTTATCAGGGGAGCCTGCCGTTAATCCTGCTAAATACTACGCTTCTGTTGCTCAAAACTACGAATGCCTGCGGTACCGGTTGGGAGACTGTCCCGTATACTCTTTGAACTTTCGTGAAAAATGGTACTCGCTTTCATACCCGATCTGCCTTGCAACAGTCCCGATGGTATCATCCGTCGTTGTGAGAAGCTCTTTTGCCTTCTGCATCCGCAGCTGTGTGACGTAATCCCAGTACCCAAGCCCCGTTTTTTCTTTGTACAGACTGGTAAAATAGTTTTTGCTGATTCCGATAAAGTCCGCCGCCATCTGGACAGAAAAGCCGGGATCCGAGAACTTAAGCTCCGCAAAGGAATTTGCCCGGAATACGGCGTGTTCTCCTTTTCCCGCCTTTCGCATCGTATGGTCAAGCTCATCGAATGCCTCTTCTATCCTGCGGCATAAGAAGCGCTTCAGCACATCGCAGCTGACCGTATCGTAGATTTTCTCCATGCGAAGATTTCTCATCAGGTGAAAGGACTCCTCAGGTGCAAACTTTTTTAAACAGAACTTTATTTTCACCAGAACATCCAGCGCAAAATTTTTCAGTAGACGGGGCGAGATCTGCTCCAGCCTGGCCTTATTAAACTGCCCGTTTATCAGACTTATCAGACTCTCCGGTGTATTCTCTGCCAGCGCCGCCACAATCAATCCGTCCAGAGGCACCTTCAGCTCTGTATCCTGAAACGGATAATCCTCCAGCTTGTATACGCTGCCGTATTTCTCATAGAAACCGTAATTTTCCTGTGAATAGGACCGCGAAAGGAAATCGCCGAGCGGCCATGTACTCTCCCCGCTTTTCCATAAGTAAAGCTCTGCGGCGTAATCATTTTCCCGAAAAAACTCTATTATGGCCTGTGATGCAGACTCATCGGGAACTGCATCGCCGTAACCGAGGTAAAGGGAGGTACCCGACAGAATAAAGATCAGATCCAGCCCCTCAGAGACAACCGGCCGTAACGCCAGCCCTGCTGTAAGTTCTTTCATCCTCGCCGCCGGCGCCTCGTCACCGGTAAGCGGACGCAGAATCAGGCGGTACAGGGCCTTCATTTCTGAAAGGTACTTATACGGAGGCATTTTTCCGTCCGCATTCTGGGAAATACAGGCAAATATCTGATTCATTTCGTCTGTATACGGATTGGAATACAGATCCCGGGGGGGCTCCTGCCGGCATCTGGAATCCAGTGTTTTTTTGATTTTATCCACCTGCTGGTTCAGCATCATACGGCTCACCGGTTTTAGGAGGAAATCCTGTACGCCATAGCGGATGGCCTTCTGTGCGTAAGAAAAATCACTGTATGCACTGACAATCACGATCTGGACATCCTGATTTTCTTCTCTAATGCACCGGACGCACTCAAGGCCGTCCAGAAGCGGCAGCTGGATGTCCATAAAGATCAGATCCGGCTGGAGGCGTTCGTACATTTGAAGAGCTTCCTGGCCGTCAGCCGCTGTTCCCACAATTTGAAATCCCTTTTCTTCCCAGGGAACCAATTTTTCAAAGAGCTGGTAATTAATGATCTCGTCATCCACAAAACAAACCTTATACATAATTTCCCCCAATTATACGGTCTCGTACGGGATACGCAGGGTAACCTCCGTATACTCTGATTCTCTGCTGTCGATGGTAATGCCATACTCTTCCCCGTAGGTCAGACGCAGCCTTGCATTCGTATTGATAATTCCGATTCCCCCAGCCTCCGCCTGGCCGTTCAGCCTGCACCGCAGAGCCTCCAGAGCCTCTTTACCCATCCCACATCCATTATCTCTTACCAGTATCAGGATGTCTTTCTCTTCTTTCCACACACGAATGGCAATGACACCGCCAGTCCGGTTCTTAAGCGCGTGCTTAAAGCAGTTTTCCACGACCGGCTGCAGCACAAACTTGCAGGTCTGGCAGTCGTAGAGTTCCGGATCACAGCTGATTTCATAAGTAAACATTTGGGTAAACCTTTTCTTATAAAACATCAGATAGTCATCGGTATACTCCAGCTCCTCTTTCAGAGAGACGCTCTCCCGCTTCCGTTCCATCGTGTAGCGCATCATCCGGCTGAGCGCCTGAATCATTTCTTCAATCTCCAGATTATCAGACAGGACAGCCTTTGCCTGGATCAGCTGAAATACATTGTAAAGGAAATGCGGATTGATCTGATTCGTCAGCGCTTCCAGCTCCGCCTCTTTCTGTTTCAGCTTCGCCACATAGACGTCATTAATCAGATCATTCATATGGTCTGCCATCTCCTCGAAGCGGGAACGTATGACAGCCAGCTCCTGCGGCGCATGTTCAAAGCCGCTGATATCCGTGGAACGGCTTCCGTCATAGGAAACAATTCTCTGAATCAGGGCGTTGAAAGGCCGTTTGATCAAATGGCTGTTATAGGCAGAGATCAGAACCAGAAAGATCAGAACCACCGCCATGAGAAGCGCTGCAACGGTAAGAAGCTGCATGATCGGCTGTATGATGATTGCCAGACTGTTCTCCGATACCATCGTCCATCTGTTTGACAGCTTTTTCGCAATGTAGACCGACTGATCGTTCTGCGTTGCTCCGCAGTCCCCTTCCTTCAGGCTGTCTAAAAATTCTTCTTCCACCTGATCTGACCAGGACCGGCCATTTTTATAGTCCAAAATCATGCGGTTATCTTCATCCAGAATGAGGAACCCTGAATCCGACATCTGCTGTGCGGAAAAGAAATCCGTCAGCTTCGACAGATCGCATTCCATCAAAATATAGCCGATCAGAAGATCCGACTGATAAACCGGAAAAAAAGCCGTAATGGTCCTGTATGGCCCTTTATTTTCGTACATATGGTCTCTTCCATGGGGCGACGCATATCTGACAAATGTTTTATTCGCTAAAGCCTCCTGAAACCAGTCTGCATTTACATAATCATAGCCGCTGCGCAGAATATCGTTCATGCTGTACACAACGGTGGAGTCCGGCTGTAT
Source organism: Hungatella sp. (assembly GCF_046966825.1). NCBI lineage: Bacteria > Bacillati > Bacillota > Clostridia > Lachnospirales > Lachnospiraceae > Hungatella > Hungatella sp. The sequence goes on from NZ_JBKVCZ010000007.1 coordinate 26,221, forward strand.
AAATAGTACATCGGTTATGTAATCACTGAATAGATTCATATTAGTCAGAAACGTATCGACGCTGCGTATGGCCTGCATCCACTCGGCGGAGTACAGCTTATAATGGCCTCGCAGCAGCCTGACCGCAGGTGTGTAGCCCGCCAGCGTAACAAAGGGCTCCTCCATACTTTTCAGTCTGCTGTCCAGCGTGTCTGCCACGGTGACCAGCTGCTCCTCCTTACTCCGGAGGATGTTGTCCCTCATGTATCTGCCAATAAAGATGGTAAATACAATAGTCAACAGAATAATCGCCGTAATAAACACACCGGAAACTCTCATAACTGTCTGGGTTACAATTGACCGCTGCTTTTTCAATCTCTTCCCCCTGTATTAATTTCTGTTAAGCAGTTTTTCCTTCCGCTCCAGCATCTCATCAATTCTGGCAATATACTGCTCCACATCCTTTACGTTCTCCACCCGCTCCAGCCGATTTTCCGCCGGATATACCACTTTTGTAGTAGTCCCTGCCCCGCAGGCCACTATCGTCTGCTTTTCTTCCATAATCAGAATATTATAGATACACGCTTTTCCCGGCCTGGAATAGCCTACGTTTTCAAAATTGCCGGCCATGTTTTTCTGACGGTATAAATAATATGGTTCCTGCCCCATTTCACGGGCACAGGAAGCGGTTAAATCGATCATATCCTGGGTGTTTGTTATCTTTAAATCCCCATATTTTTCCTTAAACATGTTAAGCCGGGCTGCACGCTTGATCGCCAGAGAGTGAACGGTGATGCTGTCCGGATCAAGCGCCCTGATCTCCTCCATGGTGTGGCGGACATCTTCCAAATCTTCTTCCGGAAGCCCAATAATCAAATCCATGTTGATATTGTCAAATCCCATCTCCCGCGCAAGCCGGTACTTCTCTTTTACCATGTCCACGGTGTGGCGGCGGCCGATCAAGTCCAGCGTCGCCTGTTTCATGGTCTGAGGATTGATGGAAATACGGGTGACTCCGTAATCCAGCAGAACCTTTAATTTTTCCTCCGTGATACTGTCCGGACGCCCTGCCTCTACGGTAAATTCCTTGACTGAAGAAAAGTCGAATGTGGCTTTCAGCTTCCTCATGACCATCTCCAGATGTTCCGCAGACAGCGAGGTAGGTGTTCCTCCGCCAAAGTATACCGTATCCAGGGTACGGCCGGCCATGGTTCGGGCTGCGTAGTCCATCTCCTTAAAAAGCGCGGACAGATATTCCTCCATCCGCTTCTCCCAGCTCTTAATAGGGAAGGAGGTAAAGGAACAGTAGAGACACGTAGTCGGGCAGAACGGGATTCCCACATACAGGCTGTAGCCGTTCTCATAATCGATCGCGGAGAGAAGTTCCCGCTCACGCTCAGCGATCTCGATGCTTAAATCGATCTTCGCGTCGCTGGTTAAGTAAGTCTCCTTCATATAGGAACGGATCTCGTCCTCCTCTTTTCCCTCTGTCAGCTTCGTCATGGCAATCTTCGTCGGACGGATTCCAGTAAGCGTCCCCCAGGGCAGCTCTTTCTTCGTCTTTTCTGAGAGCAGGCCGTACAGCATGCGCTTAATCCGGTTCTTTGTCTCAAAACGGTTGGAATAGTCCGCCTCCACCGCCGCTTCGTTCTCCAGGATTTCTCCATCTTCCACATACTCTCTGACTGTCAGGAAATAGCGGTTCTCTCCCGTCTTCCCATACACAGACAGACGGGGCTTCTCTTCCCCGTCCACTTCTTCATGAATATACGTTTCTCCCGGGTAAAATGCCATAAGCAGTTCCCGGATATCCTGCTCAAAGGCGTTGTCGTCTAATATAATTCCTATCATGGTATTTTCGTTCCTATCTGTTGTAAAATGCGACCGGATTATGGGCCTTCTCGTGTCTGATGGTGGTCGGCTCCCCGTGTCCCGGATAAACCATCGTGTCCTCCGGAAGAACAAACAGCCGTTCTTTGATGGAGCGAATGATATCCGCAGAGCTTCCTGTGGGGAAATCGGTCCGTCCCAGGGATTCCGCAAATAAGGTATCCCCGGATATCAGAACGTCCTCCTCTTCTATCCACAGGCACATGGAGCCCGCGGTATGGCCGGGAGTCTCTATAACCTGCCATTTCAAACCGGCAAGCTCCAGGACATCCCCGTCCTTTACCAGACGGTCCGGTCTCAGCGAAAAGCCGGTTCCGTAGGAGCCTGTCATATTAAGCCTGGAATCCCCCAGAAGCTTCGCTTCCTTTTCCGCCGCATAGACGGTGATCTCCTGAAATGCACGGCGGATCTCCTCCACCGCTAAAATATGATCGAAATGGCCGTGGGTCAGCACAATCGCCTCCGGAATAATTCCATACTCCCTGCATTTATTCAAAATATGGGCTCCGTTGTCTCCCGGGTCCACGATAACCGCCTTCTTTAAATCTTCCCGGTACACCAGGTAGCAGTTGGTTCCGACCATTCCAACGGTACACGTTCTGATTCTGAAATTACTCATACGCTCATCCTCTCTCTTCCTTTTCCTTCTACGTGAGCAGTACTGCATGGCAAAATCTGGCCTGCAGACTCACAGAGTTACAGTTACAGTTACCGTTCCTATGAAACAAGAGAACTGCGTTATCCCGCAGTCCTCTCTATATCAATTACGCCTTCAATTTGTCTCAGTTTATCGGTCAGCCGGTTCAGCTCCTCCACGCCGTGAATATCAAAAGTCATCGTGATGGTAGCCTTTCCCTGTTTGTTCGTTCTGGAATTCATGGAGGTGATATCGATCTGGCGCTCCGTGAAGACCTTGGAAATGTCTACGAACATACCAATCCGGTTGTTTGCATAGATCTTGATCTCCGTCGAGTAGCGTTCCTTCGTATCATCGCCCTCCGGTGTCTGCCACTCCGCATCGATCAGACGGCTTCTCTCATCTTCCGGAAGGTTGATGACATTTACGCAGTCGGTCCTGTGGATGGAAATTCCACGGCCGCGCGTGACGAAGCCTACGATCTCGTCGCCCGGTACCGGGCTGCAGCATTTGGAAAAACGGACCGCCAGATCATGGATTCCCTTGACCACGATGCCGCTCTTGCTGTGTTTGTTGACAGGCAGTTTATTGCTCATGTCCTCGATATCATTTAAAATCGTGGTATCGGTGACTTCCTTCTTCATCTTCTTGGCCCGCTCATCCACCATCTTGTTGATGACCTGGCCCTCTTTCAGTCCGCCGTGTCCGATCGACGCCAGCACGGACTCCCAGTCGCGGAACGCATAGCGTTTCATGACTTTATCCTGATATTCCGGCTTGTTGATATCGGAATAAACGATACCCTTCGCCTTGCAGTAGCGGTCCACCATCTCTTTGCCCCGGAGAATATTGTCCTCCTTGAGCTCAGTCTTAAACCACTGGTTGATCTTATTCTTGGCCTGTGTGCTCTTTACGATATTCAGCCAGTCACGGCTCGGCCCCTTGCAGTTCTGGGAGGTGATGACCTCCACCTGATCGCCGTTCTGGATCACATAATCGATATTGACCAGCTTGCCGTTCACCCGCGCGCCGACCATCTTGTTGCCAACCGCACTGTGAATGGAATACGCAAAGTCTATAGGTGTAGAGCCGCTTGGAAGATTCTTGACATCGCCGGATGGGGTGAAACAGTAGACACTGTCGGAAAACAGGTCCAGATCGCCCTTGACCATATTCAAGAATTCCTTGTTGTCTGACATGTCTTTCTGCCATTCCAGGATCTGGCGCAGCCAGCTTAACTTCTCCTCTTCCTTGCCTGCCGCCACCTGTCCGCTTCCGCTCTCCTTATACTTCCAGTGGGCGGCGATACCGTATTCCGCGGTCCGGTGCATCTCATACGTACGGATCTGAATCTCGAACGGCTGTCCATTGCTTCCGATCAGTGTCGTATGGAGTGACTGGTACATATTGGGCTTCGGCATGGCGATATAGTCCTTGAACCTGCCTGGAATCGGCTTATACAATTCATGGATGACGCCCAGCGCCGCATAACAGTCCTTGACGCTGTCCACGATGATTCTCACAGCAAACAGATCGTAAATCTGGTCGAGAGTTTTGTTCTGATTCACCATCTTCTTATAGATACTGAAGAAATGCTTCACTCTTCCGTCCACCTTGGCTACGATGGCCGCCTCGTTTAAGTGTTCCTGCACTTCATCCACGATGCTCTTTACAAATGACTCTCTGGCGTCTTTCTTTAAGGAAATCTTCTCAGCCAGATCGTAATACACATCCGGCTGCAAATATTTTAAGGACAGATCGTCCAGTTCTATCTTAATTTTGGAAATACCGAGGCGGTGAGCAATGGGGGCATAGATCTCCATGGTCTCGCGGGCTTTTTCCTTTTGTTTCTCCGGTTTCATGTACTGGAGCGTTCTCATGTTATGGAGCCGGTCCGCCAGCTTGATGATGATGACACGGATATCCTTCGCCATGGCCAGGAACATCTTCCTCAGATTCTCGGCCTGCAGCTCCATCTTATCCATGGACCAGGACAGCTGAGTCAGTTTCGTAACGCCGTCGACAAGAAGCGCCACCTCTCCCCCAAACTCTTTTCCCAGTTCATCGAGCGTCATAACAGTATCTTCCACCACATCGTGAAGAATTCCTGCTGCGATCGTCTCCTTATCCATCTCTAAATCGGCCAGAATAATGGCAACACAAAGAGGGTGAATAATATACGGTTCACCCGACTTCCTCTTCTGCTCCTTATGAAAATTATCAGCAACATGGTAAGCCTTTTCGATCATGCTGATATCATCGGAAGGATGGTATCTGCGGATACTGGCAATCAATTCCTGATACAGCACCTCCGGACTGGTAAAATCAGCCGGGGCTTCCAGTTCCTCATCATTAGGCGACTTGATCTCCACCGCACCGTCAACCCTTCCAACTCCCAATGGAGTCCTATTCAGTTTTTCCATGGTTGATTCATCTGCCATATACTGTCACCTTTTCGCAACTTATCGGTTATTATAAACATAGTTAACATTCATTATAAATTTTTTTGACGAAAAATGCAAATGGTTTTTTATCAACAGATACGTTCATACAATACTATTGAATTTTAAAACCCCACCTGTACTTTTTATAATACTATCCAACTTAACATAAATCTATAACAGGTTCAGTGTCGTCCTGCCGCGCTTCCTTCTATTTTGCACACGCCGCCAGGTTATCATTTCCATAGAAAACGTCAGCCTCAAAAACTGGGACTGACGTTCTGCATTTTATTTTAAGTTTCTTTATTCAACTGCGTATTTACAAGGCATACAGGCATGCTTATCCCCTTTATTTCCCGTAGATAGCTGAGTCCCCCGGTTTTGCTGTCTCTTAAATAAACAGTGATATTATCCGTATCCCGGTTGGTACAAAGCAAGTACCTGTCACAGGAAGCCAGTATAAAATCTCTGGGGTGTTTTCCCTTACACGAAAAATTCATAATCCGTTTTATCCGTCCGTTTTCAGATACTCTGTATACTGCGATATCATCGGCTCCCCGGTTAGAACTGTAGAGATATTTCCCATCTCTGCTGATGCGGATAGCGGCACCTATGGAATACCCCTCATACCGGCAGAGGGCGCTCTCCTTTCCAATTGTCTCAAATCCCGCTTCACTGCTGTACTCAAGGGTAAACACTTCAGAGGTGAGTTCCGCCAGAACATATGCAAATCTGCCGTTTGGATGGAACACCAAATGTCTTGGCCCTGATCCCTGCGGAAATGTGACACACAGATCTTTCCTTTCAACCAATTTACCCTGACACCGGTCAACCTCATAGACAATCAGACGGTCTATCCCTAAATCACACACACAAATTCTCATTCCATCGGGTGTAATCGAGACAGAATGTGCATGAGCTTTCTCCTGCCTTACCGGATCGCGTCCCTGACCGGAATGCACTTTTTCATCGTGAAGACTGCCAATCCCCCCGTCTTCTCTGATCTCATACATCAGGACGCTTGCATCCCGGTAACTCACTGCAAATAAAAGTTTTTCTTCCGAGTCCAGCGCAACATGAACGAGTCCTGCTCCTGGAGCCAGAACCTTATTAATCAGAGTAAGCCCTTTCTCCGTACAGTGGAAGGCCGCAATCTCTCCCCGGATCCCCGGCTGCGCTTCGGATACGGCATACAGTATTTCCCCGTTTCCGGACACAATCAGATAGGTAGGTGATATCATCTCCGCCACAAGCTTAAGAGGCGTTTCCGGTGCATATCCCATGTCCATGGTAATCTGATAAATCCCTCTGCTGTTCTGCTGCGTATACGTTCCGATAAATAATCTGTTTTTCATCATATCCCACCTCTGATTGATTATAGAGCAGTTTGAGTATCGTTCGGGTCTCCATGACGCGCCAGATCATACTCCTTCGACCAGTCGAGCTCTCTGTATTCGCTGCCCTGAGGATCATTAGCAATGAATTCAACAAGCTGATTAAGCATCTCTTCCGTCCAGGTATTTCTGTCTATCTGGGCCGTTGTAAAGACATTCTGCGTAATCATTTCAAACCCGAAGATATCCTTAATATGAGTCTTTGCTGCGCCATTAACCACCTCTTCCACCTCGTGGCTCGGAATAAAGAACACTCCGCTGTAATCGGCAAATACAATATCCCCGGGAAGGCAGACTGCATTTCCAAACCGAATGACCGTATTAAATCCGGTCATAACAAAGTCCCTGATCGGTGTAGGATCAATGCCCCGGTAATAAGCCTGAAATCCCTTCACTTTTCTCATCTGTTCCATGTCCCGAACGCCCCCCCATATAACAGCGCCTCCGGTCTTTGTTTTCGTCTGAATTGCCGTAGCCAGATTGCCCCCCACAAACGTTCCTTTATAGATTTTATCATACATATCTGCAACTACAACATCGCCTTCTACCAGACTGTCGATCACCCACTGATTATAATTACCTTTGCGTCCTTCTGCCATTCCTGCAAGAAAGCATACCTCATGAAGGTCAGGTCTCGTCGGTACAAAGGCGGCGGTGACTGCCCTCCCAATCAGTTTTCTCTCATCATCATGCAGCCGCTTAAGCTTTCCCTCAAATTGATTGTCATAGCCCTTTACAAAAAGGGGCTTCCAGATCTCCTCCAACGTCATTCCCCGCAGCGCCTCCAGATAATGATCCGGCACTCTCGGTCTTCCATCCGGGAAACGTTCCCCCTTCCATTCAGGAGTCAGGGCGATAATCTCCTCACGCACATTATATCTCATAGATGCATTCCTCCGTCAATTACCAGGTCTGTGCCTATTATATAGCGCCCTTCCTCTGAACACAGAAGCAGTACGCCTCCGCTGCAGTCACACGCACGTCCTGCGTAACCACAGGGAATACCGTCCATCACTTTTTTAGAGTATTCCGGATCAGACAGAGCCGCCTCATTCCTCGGTGTCGCAATGACTCCCGGAGACATATTGTTGACGGTTACACCATAGGGAGCCATCTGTTTTGCCACATTTCTTACCAGATTATACTGCGCGTCCTTTGTCGCTGCATAAATGCCCATTTCCGGATGCGGTTTATACTGCTGAACACTTCCCACCGCTACAATTCTTCCCCAGCCCTTTTTCGCCATGTAAGGTCCATACAGTTGCATCAGTTCCAACGTACTCAATAAGTTCACATGGACCTGCAGATTAAATTCTTCTGGTGTAATCTGATTCCATGGCTTGCGGATCTGAACGGATGCGTTCAGAACAAGAATATCGACGTCGCCGGTTTTCCGGTATAGCTCGCTGCAGCTTCCCGATTCCGATAAATCTGCCGTCACCGGCCTGGAACCCGGAATGCCAGCTGCCGCTTTTTCGCATTTCTCCATGCTCTTTGAACCATGTACAAATACTGTGGCACCCTGCTCTGCCAGACACGATGCGACCGCATATCCGATTCCCTGGGTAGAACCCGTAACCAGTGCTGTTTTTCCAGTTAAATCAAACATATTATCAACTCCATTCCCGGTCATTAGCCCATTCATGATCCCACTGGGCTGTAGACTCCCACTGTCCTGTATACTTTTTGTGGAGATGCTCAGCAATTAATTCTTCGTTTAATTCATCAATTCCAAGTCCAGGCTTATCCGGAACTTCTATAAATCCATTCTGGAACAGCGGATTGGCAATTCCCTTAGCCAGATCATTCCACCATGGTATATCAATGGAATGGAATTCTACCGCCATCACATTACGCACTGCGGCCGCACAGTGAACCGCTGCCATACAGCCAATAGGGCTTTCGGCCATGTGGATCGCCATGGCAACACCGTATTTATTGCACATATCCCCCAGCTTTTTCGTCTCCATTGCACCGCCGATCGTCAGTACATCCGGATGTACGAGGGACACGCCCCCCGCTTCCATCAGCGGTTCGAAATTCTCATGCAGATAGATATCCTCGCCGGTCGCTATTGGAATCGTAGTTGCCCGTGATATGTTTACATAATGCTGTGTATTCTGCCAGGGCGCTACATCCTCAAGCCATGCAATGTTATATTTTTCTAAGCGTCTTGCAACTTTTATGCAGTCCTGCCATGCGATATGTCCCAAGTGATCAATCGCCAGAGGAATCTCATATCCAATTACTTCCCGAACTTCACGGACGTAATTCTCCATATAATTCAGGCCATTTTCCGTTATCTGGATTCCTGTCGCATAATGAGGAATTGTGAAAACCCGGTAATTTTCTCCTCTCATAAGTTCATAGTCAATAGAACCGCTCTGATGCATGATCGCTTTGGCAGAATACTTTCTAATATCATCCAGAAAGCCCATCGGAGCGTTTAAACAGCCCTTTTCTTCTAGAAGCATTTCTATTCCGAGATCCATTTTCAGAAACGTAAATCCAGCCTCCATCCGTTTTTTCAGTGCTCTTCCCATATCCGTTCCCGTATGTTTCCCATCTACATCGGTATCGCAGTATACCCTTACCTTGTCGCGGTATTTGCCTCCAAGTAACTGATACATCGGCACACCGTACGCTTTTCCGACCAGATCCCACAGTGCTATCTCAATTCCGGAAACACCGCCCCCCTGTCTGGAATGGCCGCCGAACTGCCTGATCCGGTTAAAAAGCTTATCCACATTACACGGATTTTCTCCAACCAGCCTGCTTTTCAACATAAGAACATAGGTGTCACTGGAGGCATCTCTCACCTCTCCGTAACCGATTAGTCCCTGATTCGTGTAAACCTTGATTAACGGGCAGTGTTTGGGCGCTCCATCTATATTGGCAACTCTGATATCTGTAATCTTTAAATTCGACGGACCGGAACACATATTTGTGTTTTCTGATACAATATCCGATATAAGCCTGTTTTCCATTCTGCTGTCTCCTCCATTGTTAAAGAATGATCTCGAAACGATTAGAGGCTTTTTTCGAGAAATCGATTTCTTTTTCTACGGTCTTACCACCCACGTCAAACGTTAGCCTGTATTTACCGTAGAATCCTTTAAAATGTGCTTTACCCTCCCCATCAGTCATACAGTCTTCCTCTGTGTGCCATTCGTTCTGGAATAAATTCTTTATAACCTTATAGGCGGGTTTTTCCGACATATCAAAACGGAGAAGTCCGCCATGGTAATAATTTTCTCCGGACGCCATATCGCCCTGCGGCGCAAAAGCGGCATATCCGTCTACCATATTCCAGTAAATAATGGCTTCTACCGCCTCATGGCTGAACCAGATGGAGTACAGCTGCTTTATGAGTTCCGCCTGAATTTCTTCGTCTTCCTCCTCCTTTGAATATGCGGGAATCGTAATCTCTGTAATCTGGATCGGCCGGTTAAGCTTTGCATATTGATCCAGAACAGCAAACAGCTTCTCAGGATTTCCCATCCGCTCAATACATACATTTTCCTGCTCTCTGGGATAGAACATATGATACTGCATACCGATGGTATCAATCGGTGTATGGTTTAACAGTGCTCTTTCGATTTGCAGATAATACGCAGAACGATTATATTTAAACTGTTCCCAGGAGGCACTGGACGCCTCATTGATGATCAGTTCATTATTTTTGAAGTAACGGTCTGCACGATCAAAACTCCATTCAACCACATCAGGTTCTTTAAAGAATTTCCGGTCCTCAAAAAGCTTGATTTCCATAGTTTCATTAATTACTTCCCAGCCATGAATCCTGTCTCCATAACGATCTGCCAGCTCATGAAAACGCTTGTCCAAAAGCCGCTTAGTCTCATCAATATCGTCCGGCACCCAGTCTGGCGACCATGGCATGTAATTTAAACAGTGGGCCTTCGGCGTAATTCCATTCTCTTCGCAGTATTCAAGACAGAGATCCGGAACCGGACGGCGATACACTCTTGGGCTGTCCTTTTCAAAGCGCGGCTTCCCCTGCTCAGGCTCTAAATCTTTCCAATAAAACGGCAGTGTGGCCAGATTAAAAGTCTCTTTAAACAGTTCTTTGTATTTATCATTTTTCTCTTTTGTCTCCAACTCATCCAGCATAAACAGATTTGCACCGTGTTTGAATTCATGTTTCTCTAAAACCGCTTTTATACGTACTCCTTTTAGAGGGGCTCCATCGCAGTCTTTGGTACTCAGTTCTGCAAATCCCTTTCTGTTTTTTTCAATTCCAAGAGCCACCCGGTCATTCGTATATTCTTTCTGTTCATTGAAATACTTGAAAACTGTTTCTTTTCTTCCCATCTTTATTTCCACCTTTTTCCTTTTTCGCTTTGATTGACTGCTATCATAAAAACTCTTATAATGTGATTAGGACACCCTACTTTATATTACCCAGGAGGCTATCATGATTGCCAAAGAATACATAATCCCGGGGCACAGCACTCCCACTTCTCAGCTACGTATGACGGAGGTTCTGACCCTGCATAAAGACAAGGTACTTCTCTATGAGCACCATCACACGGAGATTGAGATCGGACTCTACAACAGTTTTGGTGAATACAGCATTGACGGTATTATATACCATTTTCAGCCTGGTGATATCTTTATTTTCCCGAGCAACACAGACCACCGAATCTTAAAACTTGAACGCAATTCTGATTTGAAAGTTCTTAATATTTTTCTGGAACCGACACTTATCTGGTCTCCTGGCAATGGCATGTTTAATCCCAGATATATAAATGTATTTTCCAGACCTGAATTCAATTATCACCTGCCAGCGGGAGATCCGTTTAATGCTCAGCTGACAATGCGGCTTTTAGACATCCGGAAAGAGTTCTGCGACCGTCTCCCGGAATATGAATCCATGGTTAAAGTTCACTTACTGGCTATCTTAATTGAGATCACCCGCCACTACAATCCACAGGAACAGATCACTGCCTCCCCTGCCAATGAAGAAAATCTGATATGCCTGGAACATGCGATCGAGTATATCATGACCAACTTAACTGCTTCGCTTACTTTAAATGATATCGCCCGCCATGCCGGTTTAAGCAGAACGTATTTTTCTACTATTTTTAAGAAAATGAACGGCATATCCGTCTGGGATTTTATTACGATCAAACGGATTGACTTAGCTATCCATTACCTTACTCAAACCAGCAAGGATATCACGGAAATCGCAGGATTATGCGGATTTAACAGCACTACAAATTTTAATTACGCCTTTAAAAAGATAACCTCACTCTCTCCGGGTGTTTATCGGAAAAGTATCTGACGCTAAGCCGGCCTCAGCAAAATGAATCTTCTGCCCATGCTTTCTAAGCGTGTCCTGCAGAGCCCTCCTGTCTAATTGTGAAAAGTCGCAGGTCTGAGCGGCAGCGATGCCTGCCGCCTCCCCTGTCACCGCACAGCCGGGAATTGCCCGGATGATATCCCACATACCGTCATCCACAGATACACACCGGCCCGCGCCGATTAAGTTTCTTATTTTTCCGGAGTAGAGACACCGGAATGGAATCTCATACACCATCCCCCTTTTTCTCCAGTCCCCAACCATACCGATTGAGTCCTCAAATTGCTTATCATTTTCAGATTCCTTAAGCGTATATTCGCCGCAGAGACGCCTTGTCATTCGGACCTGTGGTATCGTACTGATCGTAACCGGTTCAAAAGAATCATCTTTTAATTTATTTTGTCTGATATCTTCCAGTGTTGCTTTATGGGAAGCAAACAGCAGTTCGCTGTTTTCTTTTCCGTCCAGACCTGAAAAACGGCGTTTCAACAGTGCCTCTCCCTTATCCCTTTCCGTATCCGCTGGAGCGTCAGCAAATCCCAGTATTCTGAGCTTTACTCCCTCTCTTCCATTTTGGTAATACCACCCTGCAAGCGTATTCTTTTTCTTATACTCTTCTGTATCTCCATGGGCCAGCCAATAAAGGTCCGCATCTCCCGTTGCATCCACATAGGCTGCTGCACAGACAGCACTTCTCCCGCTTTTATTCTCAATGACCAGTGCACGAACTTTATCACGCTCCATATGTACACTGCAGATCCGGGTATCATAGAGAATTTCCACTCCATTTTTCAGCAGTAATTCTTCTGTCAGAAGAGCCATACTCTGCGGGTTAAACTGAACCTCAAATCTCTGTTTTGATCGCTCCTCTTTTGTACCATATTCAAGCCAAGCTTTGGGATAACGTTCCTGGGCTCCCTGGCTTATAGAAAGATGAAACAACTCCTCTGCTATGCCGTAGGACATCTGATTACCTCTGCCGTCGCACAGCGGCAGGTAGATCGTCACCAGACCGGCTGTCGCTAAGCCTCCCAGGATACACTGTTTTTCAATGAGAAGAACTTCCGCTCCGTTTCTCGCTGCCGCCAATGCCGCTGATATTCCCGCTATTCCACCGCCAGCCACCACCACATCAACAGAAGGGTGAAGTGGAATCTTTAACTCTTCTTTTATGTATTGCTCCATTACTCTCCTCCATCACTGTTTAATTCCTGACACTGCAATACTGGCCACGATATGCTTTTGAAGCAGCAGGAACAAAATTGTTAAGGGAATCGCGCTTAACACCGCCACTGCCATTCTGGGACCGTAATATACACTGTTTTGCTGTGCATTAAACATAGCCACGCCTACGGAAATCACCTGCTTTGCCGAATCACGGATAACTACCAGCGGCCATAAGTAGGAATTCCAGTTAGCAATCACCTGAAGAATACTTAATGTAGCCATTACCGGTTTTGACAGTGGAAGAATGATGCTGAAGAAAACACGCCATTCTCCCGCTCCATCCAGATATGCCGATTCCGCCAGTGAATCCGGGATTGATGCAATATTCTGTCTTGCAAAGAACACACCGTATACGTAAGCAAAATTCCCCAGGATCAAAGGCCAGTATGTATTTAAAAGCCCCCAGCTCTTATACTGCAGATACAGCGGTACAAGCCTCGATTCAAAAGGAACCATCATGACAGCAAGCATAAAAATATACCAGAACTTCTTTCCGACAAAATCTCCTTTTGCGAATGCATATCCGCACATAAGGGAGAAAAATACGGAAATCAGGGTATTCACAATTGTAATGAAAATCGTATTTCCATAGTATCTTGCCAGGTCTATCAGTTTTGCAGCTGCCTTATAGTTAAACAGAGTAGCTTCGTACGGTAACCATGAAAACGGCGGAAGCGCCGTCGTCGCGGCACGGTCAAAGGAAAGAACAACCGCCCACCACAGCGGTGTCAGAATAATTACTAGAATGACCAATAAGATAACGATTGTAACTGATTTTCTAATTTTTGCTTTTCTCATACTCATTTCTCCTCATCCAAAAAGCCCGTCAACTTAACATTCAGCATGGTAAACGCAAATACCATAACAAATAAAATCATTGCTCCGGCTGAGGAAATGCCATAGTTAGGCACTTCAAAGCTAAACTGATAAATATACATTAAAATTGTCTGCAGAGTGCCTCCCGGTACGCCCGCAGAACTGTTTCCGCCGATGATAAACAGATCCGTAAATCTGGATAACCCGTTAATCATCGTCGTTACAAGCAAGAAGGAAAAGCAGCCTCTCATGCAGGGAATGGTTATATAGCAGATTTTTTTCCAGCCATTGGCTCCGTCAACAGCCGCCGCATCATAAATTTCCGTTGGCACAGACTGCATACTTGCCAGATTAATCAGCATGGAATACCCCATATTCATCCAGCACCACAGGATCGTCGCTCCGATCTTTGCATATTTAGCATTGGACAACCACCCAATGGTTATCTCACGTCCCATAATCCGGCTTAAAAATGTATTTAAAAGTCCCCCATCCCCCTGTAAAACAGCCTGAAACATCAGGATTACACTGACTCCTGTAATAATATTGGGAAGATAGAAGCCAATTCTGAAAAAGCTCTGCGCCTTACCGGAACCGAGACTGTTAATCATGGTTGCCAGTATAAAACCCAGAGGAATTGTCAGCAGCCCCAAAAGAGCCAATAAGACAGTGTTCCATAAAGATTTTAAGAAGGTTGACTGTGTCATCAGTACCTTATAATTTTTTAGTCCCGCGAACTTTTCTCCAAATCCGATTACTGACACGTCAAACAAGCTGTATTTGATTGTTGTAAGCATAGGAAGGTAAACCAACAGCAGCAGGGTCACAATACTGACAATAATAAAGGAGTACCATGTCATCTGTTTTTTTATCTTTCTTTTTGTCCATTTTTTTTGTTTCATCATACCTCCTGCTTTCTATCAGGAGATGGGAAATGGTCAGAACCATTTCCCATCATTATGCCTGTGTTACTGAATGGATTTCAAATACTCATCGACCGAGTTTTGAAGTGTCTTAGCTGCTTCTTCCGGTGTAGTAACCTGATTAAGCAGATCACTGATAACGACACCCATCGTCGAGGTTACCGGCCCAAAGCTCACATTATTAAAGAAATCATTAGTGGAATTGTTAAAGCCATCCGGTATCTCTTCCATGGCTCTGTTAATAGCCTGAACCTTATCACCCATTTCCGTCTTTACGAATTCCATGCCAGATGGATTATTGGGTATTCTTCCACAATCGGAAACCCATTTTGATACGGTTTCATCCGTAGATATGAATTTAAGGAATTCCCATGCCCATTCTTTATTCTCACTGGTCTTGCAGATCGCCACATTGTTGCTTCCCATAAAAGCGGATGGTTTTCCTTTATACTCTCCGGCTTCTATGGCCGGCATGTTCCAGAAAACAAACTTATCTTCGACTCCGGCTGCCTTCGCTTCTTTATAATGCTTATATGCGCTCTGATCCCAGCGAATTGCCGTATCATTTTCAGCCGTCAGGGTTTTATCGACGTTGACACCTTCTCTTACATTGGAACTGCAGTATTGCCCAAGATCCTGCAGCATCTTTAATGCTTTAACCGTTCCATCGCCTGTAAAATCAACCTTACTGTCCAATGGGGTCTTTCCGTATGTAATTACTTTGGCATCAAACCCTGAGGCCATCATCTGGTAATTAAAAAAGCTGTTGGCGGTACTATTCGTATCTACCAGCTGAACCCCATACGTCTGTTTTCCGGTAACCGGATCGGTTCCCGTCATCTTTTCCGCCATGGCAAGCATATCTTCCCATGTCCAGTCCTCCCCCGGGAGTTCCACGCCGTAATGTTCGAAAATATCCTTGTCCAGATATACGATCATAGGATCAACCACATACTGAATCCCGGTTGTCGTGGATACGGAGAGATCGTTTACCGCATCCGTGCGTCTCTGTTCCACTGCATAAATCTGCTTCCGAAACTCCGGATCTGCTTCTAAATAGCTGTCCAAAGGCTCTACAAGATCACATATACTGGCCCCGTGCAGTATCAGGTCGATTCCCCCGCCCAACACCGCCGTCTGGATGGAAGACTGCCAGTTTTCCCACGGCACGGCCTCAATTTCCACATGAACGTTGGGATACAGCTCGTTCCATTTATTTACAACAACATCGTATCCCGGTGTCTCTTCCCCTGTAATCATGTCGAGACTTCCCTTTTCTCCCTGCTCTGCAAACAGTCCAGGCCCATACACATGCAGTGTAATCTCTTCCTCACTGGTTCCCGCCTCCCTGCTGCTTTCCGCCTGGGTGGTCTGTGACGCCTGCGCTGACTGTTCCGCAGCCGCCACCGTACTTTCTACTGCTTTTGTCTCATCCCCCGATGAACCACAGCCAGATAAAAGTCCTGCAGCCATTACTGTTCCCATTAATAACGTCAGATGCTTTTTCATAGTAGATCCTCCTCCGATATAGTTTTATAAATGGATTCGTTGACTCTGTATCTTCATAAGATATGTGTATATTTTAGCAAATGAGAGTTAGTTTACAACAAATATATTATACTGTTTGACAAATATATTTGTTTCTGCATTTTGCCGGAAAGGATAAGCCAATCAAGCGAAATGCAAAACAACGCCGGGTCCTGATAAAACCAGGTTCCCGGCGCTGCTGTTACCATTATTTATGTACTTTTTCCTATTTTCTCATGAGCTCACGAATTCTGCATTTCACCTCTTCCCCCACAAACGCCCCATCAACCGCATACTCATTCATCTTCTTAAGTTCCTCTTCCCGGAATCCCAATTCACTTATAAGCAATTCCGCCTCCCGCTCCAGGGAAGTGTCGGATACCGTCATATTATCGGTATTATACGTGACTCTTATGCCCCTGTCGAAAAACTTCTTCAGAGGATGCTCCTTGATTCCGGCCACAGCCTTTGTCTGCAGATTGCTCACCACGCACATCTCCAGGGTGATCTTCTCCTGTTCCAACAGCCTCATGCAATCTTCCGACTGAATGGCCGCGCAGCCGTGCCCGATTCTCTTCGCGCCAAACGCCACAGCTCTCGCCACATTCTCATAATCTCCGCATTCACCGGCATGAATCGTAAACGGTACCCCGGCCTGATACACCCGTTTAAACATTCCTTCAAAATGCTCCATCGCAACGAAGCCCTCCGGTCCGGCGATATCCGCGCCAACGACGCCTCTTCCCAGATACGCCTTCGCCAGCTCCATCGTCTCCTCATTCTCCGCGTCGCTGCCGTTTACCATGGCGCACAGCAATACTCCCGCGTAAATTCCGGTCTCCAGACAGCCTTTCTTCACGCCTTTCACGACGGCTTCCACCGCCTGTTCCTGCGTAAGCCCCTTCTGCTTATGAAGCTGCGGTGCAAATCGAAGCTCCGCGTAGACCAGCCCCTGTCCTGCCAGCCGTTTCACCAGATCGCAGGAGGCCAATTCCAGAGCGTCTTCCGTCTGAAGCAGCATTCCCGGCAGATCAAAACATTTTAAATAATCCGGCAGACTTTCACAGTTCTCGCCTACCGACAGCAGTCCCTTTACATCCTTCCCGCCAAAATCGTATCCAATTCTATCCGCCAGTGTCTTTACCACTTCTATAGACAGTGAACCATCGAGATGCAGGTGTAAATCCGTTTCCGGTCGTCTCATAATCAATCCCTCGTTTCTGTAAAATGATAGTCTCAGTATACCATAACCATTAAATTCGCGAAAGAGCGTTTCCGGTTGTATTTTTCTCCAAAAAGCATTATGATTAATATCAGGATACGGACCTCCGCGGCAGATCAATCATACATAAAAAAGGAGCTTCATGAAAAACAAAGCAGAAAACAGCAGAACTGGAAATTCCCGATCCTTAGATCAGTCTTACATCTGGAAAGATGCGGCCGGGCTCATCACAAAAGAACTGGGAAAATCCGTTGGAAGTGAACGTCTTTACGTCAATCTGGATATCATTCCTCCAGGCGCTTTCAGCGCAACGTACCACAGTCATTCCTGTCAGGAAGAATTCTTCTATATCCTGTCCGGCACTGGGACTCTTCGCCTCAACGATGAGATGTATCCGGTCGGACCAGAAGACTTTTTCGCAAAACCTGCAGGCAAAAACATCGCCCACACCTTCTACAATTCCGGCAGAGAGAATTTATGTATACTTGACCTCGGAACCGTAGATCCGGAAGATACCTGTTACTATCCGGACGAGCAGATGTATCTGCATAAATCGAATGGAGAAAGAAGAACCTACCGCGCGGACGCCTTAGGAAACGACTGGTGTTCCAACCCGGATCAAACACGCACCACCAAGAAAGGAGATTAACAACCATGGATACTATGAACGCAATCCGCAATCGAAAAAGCTTTCGCGGCCCCTTTACAGACACCCCCGTTTCACGGGAAGATTTAACCGAACTTCTGGAGGCAGGTTACTTAGCCCCCTCCGGCTGCAACCTGCAGACCACCAGGCTGATAGGCGTGGATGATCCGGAGCTTCTGGCCGGACTTGCCGATATCTACAGCCACGAATGGGCAAAGGGAGCCACCGCCGCCATCCTTCTGATTGGCAGCTACACCATGTCACCCAGCGGAGTTTCCTACCACGTCCACGATTACTGTGCAGCCGCTGAAAACATCTATCTGGCTGCCGCCGACAAGGGCCTTGGAACGGTGTGGATCGAAGGACAGATCCGCGGAGAAAGGGCAGAAAAGATGGGCAGATTACTGGGCGTGCCGGAGGATCAGACCGTCTACATCTACATGCCGGTAGGCTATCCCGCAAAGCCCGGCCTGGACGCCAAAAAGAAACCGTTTGAGGATCGGGTATGGTTCAATGGATACGGAGGCGCCAAATCATGCACTTCAACAGAATAATAAAAAAGACAGGCGTTCTCACCTTCCTTGCCCTGACTCTGGCCCTGGGCCTGACCGCCTGCTCAAGAAGTCAGGCAGGGGCGGCGGATTCCTCCTCCCAGACATCCACGCAGCAGTCCCCGGCCTCCGATACAGCCGGACAGCAGACCGCCGCTTCCGATACAACGGAACCGCAAACTGAAGCATTATCGGCCGAGAACTCCTCTTCCGGGTCCGCTGTCGATTCCACAGCTCCGTCTGCCGGCCAGATCTACCTGTTCGGTGAGGAACATGGCGTGGAAAAAATCCTGAATAAAGAGGTTGAAATATGGAACGATTATTACCACAACCAAAATATGAGACATTTATTTGTGGAGCTTCCATACTATACCGCAGAATATTTAAACCTGTGGATGAAGTCGGACAGCAACGAGATCCTCGATGCCATCTACGATGACTGGGACGGCTCCGCTGCCCACAATCCCTACATCAGGCCATTTTATAAGGCAATTAAGGAAAAGTGCCCCGAGACCATTTTCCACGGAACCGACGTGGGTCACCAGTACTTCTCGACTGGAGAGCGATATCTGGCGTATTTGAAAGAAAACGGGCAGGAAAACTCCGAGCAGTACCAGTTTACACAGAAGGTTATCGAACAGGGAAAATACTATTACGACCATTCTGACGATGTCTACCGTGAAAACATGATGGTAGAAAACTTTATCCAGGAATACGATAAGTTAAATAACATAGATATTATGGGCATCTACGGAGGCGCCCACACGAATCCCGAGTCCCTGGACAACACCGGCACCATTCCATGCATGGCAAACCAGCTGAAGGAGCATTACGGTGATGTCATTCATTCGGAGAACCTGGTTCTTGCTGTGAAAGACGACATTCCCGTCCGAACCGACAAACTCACCGTCAACGGAAAAGAGTACGAGGCTTCCTACTTCGGGAAACAGGATTTAACAGGCTTTAAGGATTATTTATCCCGTGAATTCTGGCGCCTGGACAATGCATACGATGATTTTAAGGGCTGTGCTTTAACCGGAGAGCAGCTCCCCTATGGCAATTACCCCATGCGGATCGAAACCGGACAGGTCTTTGTCATAGACTACACAAAAACCGACGGTTCTGTTACGAGGCAGTATTACCGGTCTGACGGAAACCAGTGGAACGGATCGCCGTCAACGCAGGGCATTACCGTGGAGTAATCCCACGCGGGGGAGAGACGGAGCGATATGTGAGTATATTTATCCCTCTCACTGCTCGTGGATATAAAAATGGCTGCGCCGGAAAGTACGATGAGATATTCTGTGCTTTCTGACGCAGCCATTTTCACTTGTTTTTTTATGACGCCTGACGGTTCGATTTCATATGTGCATTTCTATATCCATTTCACATATACATTTCATGTATTCATCTCACGCATTCATCTTACATATTCATCTCTTATATCCATTTCATATATTCATCTCATATATTCATCCATGGCTTCCGCCACCACTTTGGAATAGGCTGCCGCTTCCACCACAGTTCTCGCGCCCAGCACCACGTCGCCGGAGGCGAAGATCCCCGGGATCGTTGTCTGGCCGTTCTCATCGGTCATCAACAGGCCGTTGGGTGAAGCCTTCAGCCCTTCCGTCGTATTGACGAGCTTGCTTTTCGGACCCTGGCTGATGGAAATGATCGTGGAATCGGCGTATATCTGTTCCATCTTCTCATCGACACCGGTCTGATTGCCTTCCTCGTCGTAAAGTATATTTTCAAACACCGGTCCGTCGTCTGTGATCTCTGCAATCTGTTTCCCAAACTCGAAGGCCGCGCCATCCAGTCTGGCGTAGGCAGTCTCATGTTCACTGGCATTGCTGGCAAGGCCTCTCGCATATAAGGTCACCTCGCGGGCGCCGTGGCGGATCACGGTACGGGCCACATCCATGGCCGAATTCCCCATGCCGATAATCGCCACCCGTTCTCCCAGATCGTAGGCGTCCGGATTCGCCAGATAGTCGATGGCATAGTGTACATTTCCAAGGGATTCCCCCTTGACGCCCAGGGTCTTCGGCCTCCAGACTCCGGTTCCGATAAAGATGCTCTCGTATCCGTCCCGGAACAGATCTTTAATCTCCAGCGCCGTGCCGATGGCCGTGTTGGGCCTGATCTTCACGCCAATCTCCAACAGCTTCTTCTTATAGCGGTCCAGGATCGTCTTCGGCAGACGGAACGCGGGGATTCCATACTGAAGGACGCCTCCGATCTTATCCTTCGAATCGAAGATGGTGACACTGTAGCCCTTCTTTGTCAGCAGGATAGCGATGGTAATTCCGGCCGGGCCTGCGCCGATAACCGCAACCTTCTTTCCATTTTTCGGCTGACACTCAATCTTCATCTTATCAAAAATAGTATCGGAAATGTAATTTTCAATGCTGCTGATATGGACCGGCTGTCCTTTTCTGCCGAGTATGCAGTGGCCCTCACACTGATTTTCATGATTACATACCAGAGAACAGACTAAGGACATGGGATTATTGGCGAATATCATATCTCCCGCCCGATTTAAATCGCCTTCCTTAAACGCCTCGATCATCTTTGGAATCGGTGTGTGTATCGGGCACCCCTGCTGACACATCGGCTTCTTGCAGTTTAAACATCTGTTTGCTTCATCAATCACATGAACAGCCATGACAATCCCTTCCTTTCGCTGTTTGGAACACTGTTGTATTTTGTATACAATTATTTTTGTTCACATCATAGCACAAAGGAAACCAGTAATCAATATCCGGACTTCATGTATTGAAAAAAATAAATTTTGATATTTTATTATCTTTTTCGTTTATTTTTAAACGATTAAAACAGGGTTTGGGGCTGTTTAATCCCCTCACTTCTTATCCCCCCAGATCACCGCTACAACGGCACAGAGAATTCCGCTGATGGGGTAAACGATCCAGGCAATCCGAAACATATCCCATGCCAGCCCCAGATAGAGGAAGAGAGCCGTAGCCAGAAGCATGATGACGCCGCACGCCTTTCCCACGATCGCCTCCCCTTTCTCTCTGCTCCCATCGTGGCGCTTATTGTATTCCTCGACCTCGTACTTTTCCTTCTGAATTCCAAAGTACACAAACATACCAACTGCAATGGTGACACAGAGCAGGAAAAAGCCGCCGGAAAACTGTTCTTTTAAAGGGATGTTTATGGAATCCAGCGCGATATTCACACAGATTCCAAACAGGATCAAACATACTGCAAAAGCGATGGCGATGCCGAATCTTCTGGTAAAAACGGAACGTTCTTCTTCCGAATAAAAATCCTGGATATGAGGATATTTCTTTTCAAATGCTTCCATGTTGATGCCGGTCACAATCATAACGGCCACCGACACACCCACGACCGCAATCAAAAAGATCGCCAGAATATCCTCATGAACGATTCCATCCAGGAAAGCCATCAGCGTGACCGCGGCCAGAATTAATGTAACGCAGCCTGTTATGCGATGGGAGAAGCTGTTCATGAAACGGTCGTATCCCGCAGCATCCGCCTGGTCCTCCAGTGTCATATCTCCCTTGACCAGGGAATCCATGTCACAGTGAAACATATCACAGATGATTAACAGTTTCTCCATCTCCGGATAAGACTGACCTGATTCCCATTTGGAAACCGCCTGCCGCGATACCTCCAGCTGCTCCGCCAGCTGTTCCTGGGTCAGATTGTTCCTTTTTCTCAACACTTGTAAATTATCAGAAAAACTCATATATTTTCCCTCCTGTAGGATATATTTTATAGTTTTATTCTACAGTTGCATGGCCGCCACTTCCACCAACCTGACGTAGCATTCCATTTTTTTCATGCTACTTGCGGTTGCATCCCTTATTTTACGTAGTTTTTGATGAGTTCTGTCATCATAATATAATAATTTTATTTATCGCTATGTAATCAAAAAGACCGGCCGCGCGTTCTGCCTTTTGGCAGTCTGATACTGCAGCCGGCCTCCATAAGGATTGCCGTCACCTTATAGTCGGAAAATTGTATCTCCGGATTTTATCGTTTCAAGTACTCTTATTTCTCTAAGTTCATCTTTAGGAACTGTAAGGGGATTTTTTTCCAGTATAACCAGGTCCGCAGCCTTCCCCGCCGCTATGCTTCCCTTCCTGTCCTCTTCAAAAATCTGGTACGCTCCGTTCACCGTCACGGCCTTAAGCGCTTCCATTACGGTGATCGTCTGCTCTGCTCCCAGCACACGGCCCTTTGCCGTCTTCCGGTTCACGGCGTTGTGTACTGCCCCCATCACGTCGGGCGGAGCCACCGGGCTGTCCTGATGAAGCGTAAAGGAGACTCCGCGCTCCAGGGCCGAACGGGCCGGACTGATGCGGGCCGCCCTCTTCGGGCCCAGCACGGACTCATAGTGGTAGTCGCCCCAGTAATACACATGGTCGAGGAAAAAGCTGGCGATCATGCCGATCTCCTTCATCCGATCCAGCTGATCTTCCCGCACGGTCTGGCAGTGAATGATCACTGGGCGCAGATTCTTCTCACTCCCCGTCTCCTCAAGTACCGACTGATAGCAGCGGATCATCTGCTCGATTGCTTCATCCCCGTTGGCGTGTACATTGATCTGCCAGCGGTTTTTCACGCAGGTGCGCATGATATCCATCACATAGGCTTCCGTCTGCACCGGAAATCCCCGGTAATCCGGCTTCTCGCCGTCCGGAACCACGTAGTACGGCTCTGACAGCCAGGCCGTCTTCCCCTGAGGCGAGCCATCCAGAAACAGCTTCACTCCCGCGGGGCGCAGATGGTTTTCATAGCCTTTCGCCGCAAGCGCTTCCGGTCCCTGCTCCGTCAGAAACTGACCGGCCAGCTCCGGTATCAGATACATGACCACATCGTTCTTTAAAAGTCCCATGGACGCGGCTCCTTTTAAGAGCTGATACTGCCCTTCCGTAACCTTGCCGTCGTGAACTGTAGTCAGGCCATAGGATGCGTACAGCTCTGAGGCATCTCCCACCGCCTTCACCACATCTTCGGGAGTCGGCCCCTGCATCACTCCGTTTTTCCCGAGAAATGCCTGTTCCTTCAAAAGCCCTGTGGGTTCCACGACTCCGCCCTCGGGAACTGTGAAATGATCTCCCGTGTACCCCAAAAGCTCCAGCCCTTTCGTGTTCACCACACACAGATGGCCGGAGACGTGAGTCGCCGCGACGGGAATCTCCGTACTCACGCGGTCTAAGTCTTCCTTCGTGGGATGAACTCCCTCCGGGAAGACGCTGTTGTCGTATCCCATGCCCAGCAGCCACTGGCCCGGTTTTAGTGAATGCGTCTCCAAAAAGGTCTTCAGCACCTGCACTACGTCCTCCACGCTGTCGCAGGTTCCCAGCGGCGACGGTTTTAGGTTGGCGATTAACAGCTGGTACGCCACCGCGCTTAAGTGGGAGTGGCCGTCGATAAAGCCGGGAAGCACCGTATGGCCTTCCATGTCCCAAAGCGCGCCGTCCGGAGCCAGCGCCTTCATCTCCTCCAGCGTGCCGGTTCCGCCGATCATTCCGTCCCGGATCAGAACCGCCTCCGGTTCAGTCCGGGACTCATCCATTGTCAAAAAGGTTCCATGGTACAAGATTTTATCCATTCTCTACACCTCTGTGATTCATGTTCTCCGATTAGAGCGTGTCTGAAAATTGCTTTTCGTCAGCTGTGCGTCACACTTTGTGGGAGATTGGGCCCCGATGAAGGAGGCGTAGTGGGCTACGCTGACTGAATTGGGGCTCAATATGCCGCGAAGTGGGGCGTGCATCTGGCGGAAATGAATTTTCAGACACGCTCTAGTTCCCCTCGTAGGCAATCAGGGATTCCACGTCATATCCCTTTAATTTTTCTCTTCCATTTAAGCCCTTTAACTCCATGATAAAGCAGATCTTTACCACCTCTCCGCCCATCTCCTTTATCAGTCCGATAATGGCCTCGATCGTGCCGCCCGTGGCGATTAAATCATCGATGATCACGACCTTCTGGCCTGGCTTTATGGAATCTCTGTGCATCTCGATGGTAGCTTTGCCGTATTCCAGCTCGTAATCGGCGGAGATAACCTCTCTCGGAAGCTTTCCCTGCTTTCTCACCGGAACGAAGCCTTTGTGCTCCGCGTAGGCAACCGGAACGCCAAAGATAAACCCTCTCGATTCCGGGCCGACTACGACATCGTAATCCACATCCTTTAACATCCCGCGCACGCCGTCAACCGCCAGTGCCAGCCCGTCCGCGTCCTGCAGAATGGTGGTGACATCACGGAAAATAATGCCCGGCTCCGGGAAATCCGGGATACTTGTTACGTAATCTTCTAATTTTTTCATGCTTTTTACCTCTTCTTTATATTTTGTAGTTTTACTTTTTTCATGCATCATTTCATAGGACAAGCGTTCCTATGAAATAAAAATAACCGAAATAAAAAATAACCGGAATAAAAAATAACCGGAATAAAAAATAACCGGAAACCATGAGCGGTTTCCGGCAGCGTTCCGAATCTTCCTTGCTCTTCGCGGCTCTTTCATTATAGCACAGGCCCACAAAGAAATCAGTCTATTTTTTTGCTTTTCTTTTTACATTTCTTATCACTATACGGCCGAAAAAATGTACCAAAGCTTCCAGCCAGCCGGGACGCAGAAGCCGCAGCGCCATTACAGAAACAGCCTGCCCTGCTCGTCAGCCTGCCTGGGCAGTGCAATCATCAAATCAATCAATGTCATTGCAAACGGAATTCCTGTCCAGCAAAACAGCAGATAAATAAAGCCCAGGGCATACTGCTTCGTATAAAATCGATGGCCGCCGACCCAGCCCAGGCACAGGGCCAACAGGATATATTTTTTCGGAATACCGGCACCGGCTGTCTGGTTCCGGCATGGTTTGCGATGAAATCGCCAAGACGCATCCACCACTTCGGTTTATCCACGATTCCGTACTCTTTTTTCAGCGCAGCCATCTCCTCTTCCAGAGCGATCATCTGGTTGGGATCAATGTAATCCGGATGGTCCTGCATCCTTCTTTTCCCCATCGTTTTGCCTCCTGCTGCCGGGAGCCGCACTCCCGGCAGGTATCCATCACCCTAATCCATGCAAAACCAGTCCGCATATCCCATCTTCTCAAGGTTCTCTTTGCTGATCCTCAGGCTTTCAAACGGGTCTCTCCCGTACGTGGTATCCTGTTCAATGAGAAAATATTCGCTGCCTTCAGCAAAACCGGCTTCTATGCATTCCTTAACCGGAAGATTCCCCTCTCCTATCTCCGCAAATTCCACGATGTCAGAAAATGCAGCCATAAAGGCCTTCGGATCAAACGGTCCCTCCGGCATCTGAATCTGTCCGATGCGGTAATCCTTTAAATGGAGCAGCCGGATTCTTCCATCATACTTCTTTATGAATTCCACCGGATTCTCTCCACCGCGGTGGATCCAGTGGATATCCAGCTCAAATCCCATATATCTTGTATGGTTCCTGATAATGTCCAGCAGATATTCACCGTCATACTTTACGAACTCTACATGGTGGTTGTGATAATACAAATCAATTCCCTGCTCTTTTAATCTGCCGGCGATCTCATCTGCACGTTTCACAAAATCCAGAGCCTTCTCACGGCTCCCCATGCAGGTCATTGGAAGCATGCCGATACGCAGCATATCACAGTTTAACGTCCTGCAGTCAGCAACAATCTTATCGAAATCCGTAGTCAGGTATTCCCCTGGCATCCCCGGCATCATCGGCTCCATAGCTGCGCTTAAAGCTGCGATTTTAATTCCGAATTCCTCACAGGCCTTCTTCATGCCTGCAACATTCTCCTCTGTCATAGGGATCTGAGACACCTCCACGCAGTGATATCCCAGCTCTGCGCAGGCCTTTAATGTCCTATAGGCCCCAAGCTCTGCAATTTTATCTTTGATGGTACTCATCTGAATTCCGATCAGTCCCTTATTCATACGATATCTCCTCTCTGAAATCACGATATGGTTACGTAAGCGCCGCTCCTGCCAGACTCTAAAATGGCGTCTATCAGGCGAATGCTCATTTCTGCGTCCTTTACTCGGATATAGTCCCCTTTTTCCTCTTCCAGTACCTGATAAAACCTGCGAATCAGTTTTTCATGACTGGCGCCGTAATAGAAACGGGTCCCTGGAAATTTCCTGTCCTCAGTCAAATACTTTTTTTCTCCACCCGGCAGGATTTGATACAGGATATTTTCCTCTATACGGAACTCAGCGCGTTCCAGCTGGACCGCAATCTGCACCGCCTCGTTCTTATAGTTGGCATTCGTGGCAAAGAACAGACCTTTCGCACCATTTGCATAGTCCAGCCTTGCGGTCACCGTATCCTCTACCTCGATGCCGTAATCCAGGATCTGGCTTACAGAGGCTTTCAGCCCTTTCATGTTTCCGCCTAAATAGTACAGAAGGTCCAGAGTATGCACCGACTGATTAATCATACAACCGCCCCCTGCCGTAATCCAGCTTCCTCTCCAGGGCTTTACGCGGTAATACTCGGCCGGACGGTACCAGGGGACGATGCCTCTCGTCCCCACCACCTGCCCATATTCACCACCTTCTATGAGCTTCTTTAACAGCTCCACGCTCTCGTTGAGACGGTTCTGCAGGCAGATGGTGATACGGACCTCCGGATGCGCTTCTTCCAGCCGGACAAACCGTTCGGCTTCCTCCGTATTTAGGGCCACCGGCTTTTCACAGAAGACGTTGCAGCCCATCTCCACCAGTTCTTTCGTCACCGGATAATGCAGGTAATGGGGCAGACACACATGAACACAGTCCGGTCTTTCTTTCTCCACCATCTCATGGTAATCCGTATAAAAGACTGTGCCGGACGGCGCTGCTTCCTTCGTCTCCGGATTGCTGTCGCAAACCGCGCACAGAACCATATCCGGACTTGACTCTATGATCGGTATATGTATTTTGGATATATCTCCCAATCCAATAACTGCGGCCTTCTTCATCTTTCATCCTCCAGGTTCTGCGGATATGCGCCGGTTCTGCACCGGTGCATTTACGCTAACGGGTTGGGAATTTGCCTTCGGCGGCAATCTTCCTGTTTAGTTCTTCCAGATACAGATCCTCGTCCACCGGCAGATCCACTCCCTTTCCCAGCCAGCTGGAAAGCAGGGTCGCATTCGCCAGGTTTACACCGTTGATGCCGTCGGCCCCCGGTGCCAAAAGAGGGGTTCCCTCCAGTATATGGCATGCGAAATCCTCCATTACGGTCATATGCTGCACGCCCCATCCATCTGTATTCTCAAAGGTTTCCACCGTGTACAGGCCATCAGCTCCGGCAGCGTTTCCCTGTGTCAATTTCACCAGCTCCATCATGGACATCGTGCGGTTTAACTCGTCTTCCTTTTTCTTCAGCCGGTAAACTGTCGCTGTTCTGCTGTCTTCCACGACAATCTTTCCGCCGTCCAGGTCGATCTCCAGACGGTCTGTACCGATGGGATCATGGGTACAGGTTACAAAGCTCCCGGTCGCTCCGCCAGGATATTCCGTAACAATGGTAACGTCGTTCTCCACAATAATATCCCTGTGATCGCCATAGATGCATTTTGCGTAAACCTTATTGGGGATTCCGCATATCCACTGCCACAGATCCAGCTGATGAGGAGCCTGATTGACCAGGACGCCTCCGCCCTCTCCTCCCCAGGTCGCGCGCCAGCCGCTCTGACGGTAATAGCTGTCCGGACGCCACCAGGAATTGATAATCCAGTTAGAACGGCGGATCTGTCCCAGCTCTCCGGACTCGATGATATCCTTAACCTGCTGATACAGCCTGTTCGTGCGCTGATTAAACATAATACCGAAAGCCGTCTCCGGATGCGCCGCCGCGCATTCGTTCATCTCACGCACAGACTTTGCGTATACGCCCGCCGGCTTCTCAACCAGGACATTCATCCCCCTTTCCAGACAGTAAATCGCAATCTCTGTGTGGAGATAGTGGGGAACCGTCGTAACTACCGCGTCAACCGTACCGGAATCCACCAGATCCTTCCAGTCTTTAAAAAACGGCGTCTCGGGATACTTTTCTTTACACATGGCCTCCTTCGCAGGGTCCGTATCGCACAATGCACCGAGGGCACAGTGAGGCGGACACTCCGGTGCGGGCATCCCCGGGAAGCCGCCCCTGCCCGTTAAAAATCCAGCGTATGCGCCTCCCTGTGCCCCGATTCCAACTAATCCAAATCTTACTTTATCCATAAAAACTCTCCTTTCCACCTAACGCTCTATAGCGTTTAATATCTCTTTCAGAGCGTAATACTGCAACGCGTAGCCTTCCGCACCGTCCGTGGCCTTGTTTTCCCGGATGATGCTGTCCGCATCCGCGAGCTCCAGGGATTTTAGCGCATCAAATACTACCAGATGGGGTTCCAGTGTCAGAAAGCCCTCATATCCTTCTTCTCTGACAGCTCTCTCCAGAATCTCTTTAATTTTTCCTTCGCCGGTCCCGCAGAGCACATTTTCTTTATCCGATGCCACGGCATCCTTAATATGGATATAAACAACCTGGTCATGGAGAAGCTTCCAGCACTCCACAGGGTCCTCTTCACACTGCACAAAGTTGGCAAAATCAAAGACTGCCTTAAAATGATCGCTTCCCAACGCATCCAGGATCACCCTGCAGCGCTCCTTCCCATCTCCATAGATCCCCTTTTCATTTTCATGGATCAGTACAACGCCGTACGTTCTGGCTACAGCGTCAAACTTTATCAGCTTTTCGATCACTGCTTCCCGGTAGTCCTCCGGATTCCGTCCCTCCGGAATATAGAAACTGAAAATGCGAATGTAACGACAGTCCAGTACCTTTGCGATCCTGCATAGCTCCTCCAGCTGAACCAGCTGTTTTGCGATCCCTTCCTCATCACCGATTTCAACTTTACCTATGGGGGAGCCTAAGGAAGATACCCGGACTCCCGCGTCCTTAAGCTTCGGCAGCAGCTTCTCCTTCACCTCTTTTGCCGAATAGTCAGCTATACTCTTTCCATCGGCAGTACGAAGGGAAATGTACTCCATACCAAGTCCTGTAACCACCCTCAGCTGTTCATCGAAATCAGAACTGATCTCATCGGAAAATCCGGAAATCATAATTTTCTCCATATGAAGCAACCTCCTGTTTTAAGCATGCTGCGCCTGCGCTTTGATTTCTGCAATCCTTTCCTGAATTTCTTCCATCTTTTCCTTTGTCAGAGGGTAGAACTTCATGGCAACCAGGTTACAGAACAGGCCGAATAAAATCAATCCGAAGAAACAGACCAGGCCGATGAATTTCAGTTGAGGGCTATAGGGAGTATCTACAGTAGGCAGAGTCTCTTTAAAACCGATCATGGCGCACATAACGCCTACGATACTCGCCGCCAGAGAGGAAATCAGCTTATCTACAAAGCTGAACAGGGTTCCCATCAGGCCAGGAACGTATTTCCCGGAACGGTAAACTTCATAGTCGGCACAGTCAGCAGTCATGGGAATAACGATATTGCCGGATACTCCCATACACCCCTGTCCCAGAATATACAACACCAGGAATGCCAGAGTGAAGAAATTCCAGCCGGTGAAGCCTGCAATACCCGGAAATGACATCTGAGCCGGATCTCCGACCACAAACAGTACAATATTTAAGATTGTAAAAATGAGACCTCCCCAGGTTCCGAACAGCATGGCCTTTCTCTGTCCTAAACGGGTTGCGATCCATCCTACGCCGAAGAACAGGATCAGCATGTTCGGAATGGACGTATAACCGGCTACAGCGCCGGACAGCGCATAGTTGCCGCAGACGATGGCATACAGGATAACGCCTATGGTAGAGTTGCTTCGGACAGAGGATGCCAGCTTATCCGTAGATGCCGCGACTACCAGCATCTGGATAGCCCTGTTATTCTTAAGCACTTCCCAGTAATCCTTAAACCCTACCTTGACCGCTTTGCCTGTACCAAAGAACTCCAGGCGGTCCTTGCTGGAAATGCAGTAAACGGCAATACAGGTCAGGATCGCGGATACGGCTGCCACATAGCACCAGATTTCGTGGAAGAATGCGGCGTTGAATCCCCCGTGTTTCGGTACTAAATAACCGGAAATAAAGATCGGAAGCACCGCAAATACGAGCGTATTATAAACGCCGTCAAATATCGAGAACAGAGGTCTCTGCCTTGGGTCATTGGTCAGACAGGACTGGGCGGATTTCGTAACTACGCATTGGAACGTATAGCCAATGATATAAATCATGTAAATCAGCACAAAGAAAATAAAACGCGCCCCCTGCGGAAAGAGATGGGTCACATGAAGCAGGATAAAGCTTGCCACGGCAAGAATCACATTACCGATGACCATAAACGGACGGTTTTTGCCGAATTTTGTATTCGTCTTATCTACCAGATATCCGATGAACGGGTCTGTGACACCGTCCCAGATACGCATCGTGGTGATCAACGTTGATGCAACGACTACACCTACGCCCACATAGCCGGTTAAGTAATAAGCGATAAAGTTCATCATAAACATGTACAGGTTCGTAGCCGTATTATTAAATGCAAATCCCCCGATCTGCCACAACTTCGCGCGGTGCATGCCGCTTGTATTCGTTGTTGTTCCCATATGTATAAACCCTCCTGATATTTTAATAAAAGCATGGTCCCGTTAGGACAGTCGTCCTCCTTTTTCTAACGACATTTTAACACTGCTCAGAAAAATGTATGAGGAGAGTTTTTGTAGAAATCTGTAATATTATTATATTTTTTGTGAGCTCCCTACAATTGGGTCCTGACGAGAATCAGCTCCCGATACTCGCTGGGAGTTTTACCTGTAGCCTTTTTAAACAGCTTGCTGAAATAATTCACATCCGAGATTCCCACGTCTGCCGCAATATTCTGAATCTGCATATTGGACGTATTCAGATAACGGATCGCCTGCTTCATCCTCTGCTGGTTTACGTATGCCGTAATGGTTACCGACATCTCCTTCTTAAACAGTGAGGACAGATAGCTGGGATTGACACAATACTCTGCCGCCAGGTTCCTCAATGACAGGTCGGACATCAGGTTTAAATCAATATGGTTGACTACCTTTTGAACCAGAGGCGAATATCCCTGAAGAGAGTAATTCCTCACCAGCATACAGTACTTGCGAATCATCTCCAGATTGAACCGGTCTGCCTCCGTCTTCGTCATCAGCGTTTCTATCTTCTTCGCAAACTTGCAGGATAATTCATCGATATGTACCGGATGCACGCATCCCGCCTGGGCCGCCTTCCGGTAAAGCGTATTGGCCGTAATCATAAGATTTCTGAAGTTCCTTGCAGGGTCTTTATACCGTTTGGCAATGTGGAAATTACGGAATCTCCCATGGACCTTTAAGGCTTTTTCCATATTCCCCTGAGCTAT
This sequence comes from Hungatella sp., assembly GCF_046966825.1. Lineage (NCBI taxonomy): Bacteria > Bacillati > Bacillota > Clostridia > Lachnospirales > Lachnospiraceae > Hungatella > Hungatella sp. The sequence continues at coordinate 58,189 of NZ_JBKVCZ010000007.1, forward strand.
GGCAGCCAGCAGCTCCTCTTCTGCTTTATATCTTTCTTCAATCAGCTTTGCCGCCAGAGGCTCAGCCGGAGGATTGCTGAAAAAATTCATATCCCCGTATTCATCAATGCTTTCTCTGCGGACAATTTCCATTTCCCGCCCGCCATAGAGTTTCCCTGCCATAGCTGTAAGGACTGCCAGCCAGGGCTCATAGAGCAGCATAACCGGAACTGCATTATAGTATTCCTGCAGCTCCTTCATCAGCCCCATAGGGATTTTATGGGACTGCACAAGCATATTGAGCTGATACTCATCCACATATTCCTTCTGATACGGCCCAACTAACACCATTTCTCCATACTGGCCTTCTTCCTTCGGTATTCGGAACAGGCAGTATTCCATTTCAAAACAGTCATTTAAAAAATACAGGATCCCTTCCCGGCAGAAACTGTACAGATGCCTTACCGTCTGTCCGATCCCGCCCTCCTCCATAAACGTCTTCCTGATACCCAGGTCAAAATCCCCGATTTCGTCATCAGGTGTTTTTATGACCGTCATATTTACTCCAAAGCCCCCTACGAACGCCTCAATGACTTCCAATAAATCTACCTGCATCTTTTCCTCCATCTGTTTTACAAATATACGAATTCTGCATCAGGACACACGGCCTGTGATCTAATTGCTAATATACCTTAAAACGATTTGGAATCGGTAGAACAATTTCAAGCATATATCGTAAAATTTTTACCCCAAATGATCGTTACTCCTGAAATTTTGCTGTTTACGGCATCAAAAAAAGAGCCAGGTACTGAAAACTGGCTCTTTCATAAAATTCTCTGTTAATTCCTCGGATGTGCCCCCGCGTATGCACTGCGAACCGCCTCTCCCTGGGCGTAATTCATGTACATCTGGGTCGTCGCCATATCGGAATGGCCCATCATGGCCTGAACCGCGTGAATATCGGCTCCATTCTTAAGAAGATGGGCGGCGAAGGAGTGACGCAGCGTATGAGGCGTTATATCCGCCTGAATACCGGCCTTTTCTCCATAAAATTTAATAATCTTCCAAAAGCCCTGGCGGCTCATGGGGCGGCCGCTGCAGTTGGTGAACAGCCACTCGCTCTCCTGGCCCTTTAACAAACTGACGCGTCCGTTTTCCATGTAATTCAGCATGGCCTGCTTCGCAACCTTCCCGAAAGGAATCATGCGCTCTTTATGTTCATCCCGGCACGTGATAAAACCAACTGCCAGATTGATGTCTTCCACCTTTAAATTAATCAATTCCGAAACACGGATTCCCGTAGCATAAAGAAGCTCCAGCATGGCCTTGTCCCGGATCTCCTTCGGCGAATCGCCGTTTGGCTGCTCCAGTAAGCTGTTCACTTCCTCTACTGTCAGTATGGTCGGGGCTTTTTTCTCAATCTTCGGAGCCTTTATAAGTTCCGCCGGATCTCTTCGAATCCGTCCCTCTCCGAATTCATAGTGAAAAAACGCTTTCATGGAAGCCAGAGTCCTGGAAATGGTTGTAGTCGCCCTGCCCTCCTTCTCCAGATACAGCACATAGGAATTAAGGCTTGTCTTTGTAACCTTTTCCACATCCGTAATTCCCTGCGCCTCCAGATAGGAAGCCAGCTGCAGTAAGTCTCTCTGATAAGAGACCTCCGTATTCTTAGAGGTCTTCTTCACCTCTCTTAAGTACTTTACAAACTCATTTATCTCCGTAACCATCTCTACGTCCCCTAACCTGCCGGTATCAAAACAGCCCCAAAATCGGCCTCTTCCTATCCATTATATAGAGTTATTTCGATAAAATCAAACACATTTTTCCCACTTTGGGGGCATTTTCATACTACTTTACATAAAAAGTACAACATGTTGGAAACGCAGGGATTTCTCTCGCAACATGTTGTAAAAAAAGTTTTAAATATTTTTTTGACTTTTTTCGTCTTTTAGCCTGAAAACGCCCTTTTCATGCGGTCTTTCAGACATTTTTACCCAGTCATACTCAGAAAGTAGGGATTCAGCCACACCTCGCACGCGCTTCCGGCAGCCACAAATGCCAGCACCAGAAGCAGCGCCGGAATTCTCAGTCTTCCGTTTCTCCTGATTCCCCACATGAGCAGCAGACACCAGACGGGAACGTACAGAAATGCCTGCGGCATCACACTCGCAAGAAAAAACGGCAGTCCCAGAATTCCCTTCTGTCCCGTCATGACGGATAAAACCACCCCCACCGACAGGCCGAAGCCGGCGCTCAGGACGCAGAAGCACGGCACCGCGTAGGCGGTCAGGCCGATCAGCCAGGCGATCAGCACTTCAATCATTCTCTGACGGCAGATATCTCCAAACAGCGCCAGCTGCTCCGTTCTTCCCAGATTCGACTGGTGGCTCAGCAGATTTAAATAGTATCCCGCCTGATCGCTTAAAGAAGCATGCAGGAAATTAGCCGCGGCTGTCCCTGCCAGGAGTCCGGCAAAAAAGAACAGGATAAAACGGTTTCCGCCGCTTCCGTATCCCACGGCAGGCAGGGCAGCCGGGCTTTTCCGAAAATGGATGGGCGTAAACGTTCCGCCCCGTATCCGAAGTCTCGGTCCCATGCTTCTAAGTCGTATGGCCATATACAAAAACCCCCTCACAGGTCTTGTCACAATCTATGCCTGTAAGGGGATTTCTATGCACCGGATTCGCGGGGGGGCGGCTGATTCGTCCTGCCACTGACCTGCTGATCTGTCCTGCTATTCTGTCCTGCTGCCGACCGGCTGATCCAGCCGGCTATTCCACGTGGTATTTTCTGGCATATGCCATGATGGCAGCGATCGTCTTTCCGTCCGTAATTTTTCCTTCAAAAATAAGCTTCTCCAAATCAGCAACTGTCCATTCTTCCACATCGATGCACTCGTCGTCATCGAGATGCTGTCTGGACGGCTCCAGTTCCCTCGCCACAAAGATGTCGATGGCCTCGTCACAGAAGGCCACGGTCGTGTTCACGCTGATTAAATACTCCATCTTTTCTTTGTCTGTCTTAAATCCGGTCTCCTCTTCCAGCTCCCTGTGCGCACAGTCCAGCTTCGGCTCCTCCGGGAAATCCAGAGCGCCGGCCGGAATCTCCAGCGTATAGCGGTCCAGTGCGTTCCGGTACTGGCGGACCATCAGAAGCTTTCCTTCCTTCGTCACAGGAACCACTGCAGCCGCGCCGTTGTGATGGATAAAATCCCAGTGAGCCTCATGCCCATTGGCTTCCACTGTGTCCTCGTAGATCTTTAAAATTGTTCCCTGATACTTAAGTTCCCTGTTCAAACGCTTTACCGGCGGCTGTTCCATCTGATATCCTCCATCTTTACACTTTATTTCTTAATTATATATTTCGCCATCTTGATAAGTGGCGTCATTTTATATTTTCACATTTCTCATAACAGGCGTCTCCCGCCTTAATCACCGCATTGCGGAACCCATGTTCCTCCAGCGCCGCTACCGCCGCGATCGTCGTACCGCCCGGCGAGCAGACCTTGTCTTTCAGCGCACCCGGATGTTCTCCGGTTTCCAGCACCATCTTCGCGCTTCCCAAAACGGTCTGGGCCGCCATCTTATAGGCGGTGTCCCGTGGGAGTCCGTACTTCACCGCACTGTCAGCCAGAGCCTCGATAAACATGTATACATAGGCCGGAGAGCTTCCGCTGGCACAGACAACCGCACTCATCAGCCGTTCCTCCACGATACACATCTCACCAAATGAGGTGAAGATATTCCGGAGGGTCTCTTTTTCCTCGTCATCAAACGCCTTTTCATCGAAGCAGACGCCCGTCATCCCTTCGCCCAGGAGCGCCGGTGTATTCGGCATCGCCCGCACTACCCGTTTTTCTATTCCCAGCTTTTCCTTCAGCTGGCCGATGGTAATTCCCGGCGCAATGGAAATAATCACATTGGCTTCCGTCACCACGTTGCGGATATTTTTAAGCACCGGATCGAAATACTGGGGTTTTACCGCCAGAATGATGTACTTCGCCTGGTTGGCACATTCCGCATTGCTTCCCACATGAGCGACTCCCGTCTCCTCCGTGATCTCTTCGCATTTCTCCTCATTCACATCCGTGAAAATGATGTCTCCCTTACCATATACATGAAGCAGCCCCTTTAAAATCGCACTGCCCATATTGCCGATGCCGATAATTCCAATCTTCGCCATATACGATGCCTCCTGTTCCTTATGTTCAGCCTGTCTCAATGATACATATTCTAACACTCTTCCATTCAATATTCAATGGCCGCAGAACCAGGAAATTCCTTTTTCAAAAAATTCCGATCAAAAATCCATTCATTTTATACTCATCCATTTATTCATATATTTCTCAACTTTATCTGGCTTCCTCCTGACATTTTGCCTTATTTTTTTATCTCACGTTTATCATTTCAACTTTTTGTCATGACATTTTCATACTTTTTGTTGATTTTATCGCATTTTTTATATTTTTTTCAACATTTTGTTTGACTGTATCATACCTCAGTGATAAAATTAAATGAGAAAAGACAAGCCAACAATAACGGAGGGGTTTATGAAAACAATCTACGATAACTGGCCATTCTGGCAGAGGCTTTTAAACATGCTGGAGAATGAATTCGGCAACCGCTGTGAACTGATTCTGCACGATCTGACCAGGGATTACGCCCATACGGTCGTCGATATCCGTAACGGCCACATTACCGGGCGCAAAATCGGTGACTGCGGAAGTAACCTCGGTCTGGAGGTACTGCGCGGAGAAGTTAAGGACGGAGACCGGTACAACTACGTTGTCCACACACCAAATGGGAAGATTCTGCGCTCTTCCACAATGTTTCTCTATGATGATGACGGTAATGTAATCGGCTCACTCTGCATTAATCTGGATATCACGCAGACCGTTGCCCTGGAAGGAATACTGCATCAGTATAACCGTTACGTTCCCGGCAAGGAGACAGAAAAACCGGAGGAGGAATGCAAGGAGACGTTTGCAGGCAACATCAGTGATGTACTCGATTTTCTTATTGAGCAGGCCGGAGAACTGATCGGGAAACCGGCAGATGAGATGAACCGTCTGGAAAAAATCCGTTTTACTGGATATCTCGATGCGAAGGGCGCTTTTCTAATCACCAAAGCCAGTGACCGGGTCTGTGATTACTTAAAGATTTCCCGCTATACACTGTATAACTACCTGGATCTGGCCAGAACTGAAAATGGGGATTCCGATTTAAACACCAAAAGAGAAGGGACAGGGGTAAAATGAATATTTATGACGAACTGAATGTGGACAGGATCATCAATGCCAGCGATACCTACACACGAATCGGCGGTTCCCGCATGAGCCGCCGCACACTGGAGACCATGCAGGAAGCCGCAGAAAGCTTTGTGGACATCGGAGAATTATCCGATGCCATTTGCAAACGAATTGCAGAGCGCACAGGCAATGAGACGGCGTTTATCTCATCGGGGGCGGGAGCCTGCGTCGTTCTCACTGCCAGCGCCTGTATGACCAGGGGAAACGAAGAGCTGATGTACCAGCTGCCAGATGCCTCTTCCTGCCCGAAGAATGAAATCATCGTATTTGCGTCTCAGAAGAACTGTCCGATTCTTCCCTACTGGCATTTAACCGAGCTTTCTGGCGCATCGCTTATTCCTGTGGCGGACAGTATTAAATCGCTTCAGGAGGCCATCGGCCCGAAGACGGCCGCCGTCTTTTTCTTCACCGGAACCGTTTATGAATGGACCACTCCTGACTTAAGGGATGTGATTGAGACAGCCCACGAGACCGGTGTGCCCGTGATCGTGGATGCGGCGGCTCAGCTTCCTCCGAAGTCTCTGATGTCCTGGTATACCGTGGACTTAAAAGCGGATGCCGTCATTTTCAGCGGCGGAAAATTCATAAACGGTCCTCAGACGACGGGGATCGTGCTGGGGCGCCATGAGATTCTCGACCACTGCCGGGCCATGGCCAGCCCTAATGTAAGAATCGGCCGGCCCTATAAGGTAGGCAAAGAGGAGTATGCGGCATTTTACCGGGCCTGCATGGATTTCCTTGACCTTAATGAGGAGGCGAAGTACCAGGAACTAAAGGCTGTTCTGGAACACATAAAGGCCTCTCTTTCCGAAGTTCCAGGGTATCACAGCTACATAGAGGAAACCGGACGTCTCGGCCAGCAGATCCCCATGCTCTACCTTCAGTTCACCGATGGAACCACGGGAAAAGAGTGCTATGACTTCCTGTATTCTGCACCGGAACGGATAGATATCGGAACCTTTAACCCCAAAGATCCCACGGGTGATCCGTGCCGCATCTTTATCAACGCCATCAATCTGCGTGAACCGGATCTCCCAATTCTGATTCAGAAACTGAACCGCTTCCTCACCTTGCCGGAAAGGGGGCGTTCTCATGAATGAAAAAACGCTGGTCCGGTACTACGATGCCCCAAAAAACAGTTTCTTTAACGGCGAGCTCTGTGGCCGTGATGGAGACTGGCATGTCGAATACAGAAACGACGGGCCGCCCGAAACAGACCTTTTCTTAAGCCCCGGATGGATCGATATGCACTCTCACATCTTTGATGGATTCGGCCTTTTCGGTACGGAAGCCGATGCGGTTGGCTGGAAGACAGGAACCTGTCTTCTGGTCGATGCCGGAACCGTGGGGGAATACACACTTCACGGCTTTACAAAGTATGTGATGCCGACTATTGAAACGAATATCAGGCTGTTCCTCTGCATCAGCCCGATCGGCGTGATCTTCCATCACGATTATAATGCCATGCAGTATTTGAATGTTGACCGCTGTGCCGCATGTGTGGCCGAACATCCCGGACTGATTTCCGGTGTGAAGGTGCGTATGGGCAGTGAGACCATCCGTCACGAGGGTCTCGAACCGCTGCGCTTAGCCAGCCTTGCCGCCCGGAAGGGAGGTGTTCCGATGATGGTTCACGTCGGAGGAAATCCCCCGTATTTAAAGGACATGGAACCGTATTTTGAAAAGGGAGACATCATAACCCATGTATTCAATGGCCGCGGCGGCGACGTGTGGAACCCTGACGGTACACCGTCAGAAGCACTTCAGAAGCTGATCGACCGCGGCGTCTGGCTTGATGTGGGACACGGAAGCAGCAGCTTCGATTTCGATGTATTTGAAAGAGCCGCCCGCTACCCGCTGCCCCGCTTCCTGATGGGAACCGATTTACACCAGAGCTCTGTGAAAAAACTGGTGCGGAACATGGCTGTTCTGCTCTCCAAACTATACGGCTGCGGTGTTTCTCTGGAAGACATTCTTTACGGTGTCACCACAGGTCCCGCGACGGCGCTGGGACTCACCGACTGGTGCCGCTTAAGTACAATTCAGAATGCCACACTGTTCCGCATCGTGGATCATACGGAGACGTATGAGGACTGTCAGGGAAATTCGCGGACCTTTCACAAGGCGTTTTCGACAGAGGCTGTTATACTGAATGGGGAGTATCGAAAGACTGCTGCTATATTATAACTATAAGGGTATGTTGAAGAATAAAGAGTCCGGCGAGCCGGACTCTCGCGCCGGAGCGCGGTTGCTTCAGCAACCATAATTCCTTAGCGCGAAGTGCGCATCCTGCCCGGAGTTTTTTTTATGTAACAGGAGCACTTTCCTGTTACATAAAAAAGCTGATCTCCATGGACCGTTTGGATCCACAGAAATCAGCTTTACTTTTTTATCAGGAAATGTCTCTCATTGCTGCGGCTTTCCTTCCCCACAGCTCTTACCGCCTTCCACAGCTACATAATCCCATTGAAATCTGCGTTTTTCAGCAATTTTTCCAGACGGAGCTGCGCTTCTCTTAAAAGCCGGATCGTGAGCGCTTCCTTTTCCGGATCATACCGGAATACCGGCATGGCGATGCTCATGGCCGCAATGACTCCGCCATCCCGCCGGATGGGTACAGCCACACAGCGAATGTACTGGGTTGATTCCTCACATTCAAAGGCAAGCCCGTTTCTCTGTATCTCATCCAGCTGGTATGAAAGCCTGTCTATGTCGGTTATCGTATTCGGCGTCAGCGCTTTTAAGCCATCCGGATACAATCGCTTCAGTTCGTCCTTTGATTTTCCTGACAGCAGCGCTTTCCCGATTCCTGTCGCGTAAGCGGGCAGCCGCTGTCCCGGGGATACCACGGAACGGACCGGCTCGGTGGAATCCACCTTATAGAGGTAGAACACGTCTCCCTCTACCAGTTGGGCAAAGTAGCAGGTCTCGCCGCAGGCTTCCACAATCGTATGCATCTGCGTCTGAATGTCGGTGGTGAGACCACCTCTTCTTAAATATACATTACCAATCTCATAAGCCTTGTATCCGATACAGTACCGGCCCGTATCAGGATTCAGGGACAGCATATGAAGCTCACAGAGCGTATGTACAATTGGGAACAGGCTGCTTTTCGGAGCTTTTAATGCGGAAGCAAGCTCTGTCAGCGTCATTCCCTGGACGGGCGCTGCCGTCAGCTGCTCCAGCGTATCAATCACGCGTTTCGTCGCGCGGTGAAGTTCCTCGTTTGGCACGTTCTAACACCTCTTCTTTTATTCACAGCTGTGTATCTGCCGCACAGCTGAACAGTTATTCTTATTGTACACACTTTTTCCAAATAGTACAAGCATTAATTAACCTTTTACAGCCCCCTGCGTCATGCTGCTGATAAAGTATCGCTGAAGGAAAATAAACATTACCACGACGGGAAGACTGGAGAGCAGGGAAGCGGCCATCAAGTCGTTCCACATGATTTTATCATAACTCGCCATCTGTCCGATCGCCACCGGTAACGTCTTCATCTTATCCGATGTAATACACAGCATGGTAAACATATATTCATTCCAGCTCTGGATAAATGCGTAAATTGTCGTGGAGATCAGACCAGGCAGCGTCAGCGGAGCGATAATCTTCCAGAATATCTTCAAATGGCTGCAGCCATCAATTCTGGCCGCCTCGTCCAGTTCCCTGGAAATGCTGTTAAAGAATCCATACATCATCCAGGAACAGAACGGTATGACACTGGCGATGTGAACCAGGATGATTCCTCTTCTGGAGTTGGCCAGCCCATAGATTGTAAGAAGCTTATAATAGGGCACAAACAGCATAACCGCCGGAAACATCTGAGTCACAAGAATGAACATCATGATCATCCCTTTTCCTTTAAACTGAAAACGGGAGAACCCATAGCCGGCCAGCGTGGAGAAGAGGACCGCAAGTACGGTAGCCACCGTGGAGATAACCACACTGTTCTTTAAATAGGTGAAAAACGGATACTCTGTTATTACGTTTTTGTAGGCCTCCAATGAAAATGTCTTTGGAAACATCGTTACGGTAGAGCTGGTCATAATCTCGTTGATTGACTTGAATGAGGTGGAGGCCATATAGAGAATCGGCACAAGGACGATCAGGCTTCCCAGAGTCAATCCGATATAGCAAAGCGCATTTATTCTCTTTTGACTATTCATCCTTTAACAACCTCCTCTGCAGAATACTAATGACAATACAGATCAGGAACACCACAACCGCCAGGGCGGACGACGGACCGAAATCGAAAAATTCGAATGCCCGCTTATAGATGTTGACACCGATGGTATTGGTGGCACCGTTGGGGCCGCCCTGGGTCAGCAGCCAGATCATCGTCACATGCTTGAACCACCATACGACATCGAGAATCAGGGTAACGGAAAGTGTCGATTTCATGCTGGGAACCGTCACATACCAGAAGGTCTTCCAGTTGGTGGCCCCATCGATTCTGGCCGCCTCAATGATGTCACCCGGCACAGTCTGAAGTCCGGCCAGAAGCTGGATCATCACGAGAGGGTATCCTTTCCAGATACAGATAAAGATTAGTACTGCAAGTGCCAGCTTCGGAGATCCCAGCCAGGACATCGGCTCCTGCAAAATCCCCATGGATACCAGCGTACTGTTTAAAAATCCCATGGTAGGATTGAAAATCCACCGCCACAGATTAGCAATTACGACTTCCGGAAAGAGCCATGGAAGCAGTAAAATAGCCCGGAATACGGTGCGCCCCTTTATATCCCGGTTCAGCATAACCGCAAATAAAAATCCAAAAATAAAGTGTCCCAGTACGACGCCGACCGTAAAGATCAGCGTGATCTTCATGCTGGAATAGAAATCGGCCTCCGTCAAAACCTTTGCATAGTTTTTCAGGCCAATAAAATTCCATTTGTTGACCAGATTCGTCTTAAAAAAGCTGATATAGATTCCATAACAGAACGGATAAAGAAGCAGCAAAGCCAGCGTGATTACCGCAGGCGTGACAAAGCCATAGGCCGCAACGCGCGTTTTTACCCGATTCATCGTTCCATTCATTCCGTGCTTCAAATAATCACTCCCCTCAACATACAGGAAAGACCGGCTGCCGGAGGGCAGAGCCGGTCTTTCCTGGCTGGTACTTTAACCTTCATTCGCGGCGTCACAGATCTCCTGCGCTCTCTTCTGCGCTTTGGCTGCTGCCTCCTCTACGGTCGATTCTCCGGTGAATACAGACTGATATGCCTGTCCATGTACATCGTTGATCTCGCTGTAGCCTGGAATATTTGGTGTTTCATAAACGGTCTGGCGTGCCTCTAAGAAACCGGCCAGCTCCGGCATATCGTTGATGCTCGGATCGTCAAGAGTCTCTGTACGGGTTGGAAGACGGCCTGTCATAACAGAAAATTCAAGCGCTCTCTCCTTCTCAAGCATAAACTTAATAAATTCAGCAGATTCTTTTTCATGTTTTCCAGGTGTAATGAAATACCCAAAACCACCCGGTGTGCTGACAGAACGCTCCACTGCCGGTACCGGGAAGGAACCGAGTTTGCCCTTTAACTCCGGAACCTGAGAGGTTATCGCACCAATCGCATTGGAGCCGGTAATCAGCATGGCTGCTTTGCCTGATGAAAACAGATTGACTGCGGTCGGGTAATCGGTCTCAATGACTCCCGGAGGGCAGGTATGGTAAGTCACATCCAGATCGGTGTAGGCACGCAGTGCATCAATATACTTCTGAGAACCGATATCGGTAGTCCACTTTCCATCGTCTCCCAGAATAAACTCATCCACACCAAAGTTACGGATCACATACTGGAATCTTCCTGCGCCGGAACCATTGTTTGCGCCGACCAGGGTATTACCGTAGGCTCCGTCTCCCGTCAGGGCTTTGGATACTTCTACAAATTCATCCCATGACTTCGGTACCGCTACCCCTTTTTCATCGAAGATATCTTTACGGTAAACAATACCGGATGCTCCGCTGAACCATGGCGCGCCGTAAGCCACTCCGTCTACACTTGCACTTGCAAGGCTGACACTTTCAAATCCGTCCACGTAGTCCTGCCCAAAAATTGGTGCGATTTCCGCAGCCAGCCCCATATCCACAATCGTAGCGGTATCCAGCATATTCGCCAGGAAGAAGTCCGGCATGGAATCCGATGTTGCCAGCGTTATGTACTTTTTCATAAGATCATTGGCGCTGACGCCCTCTACTTCCACGGTAATTCCGTTGCCCAGCGCATTGAACTCCTCAATACACTTCTTTTCAAAGTCTCCCTCCGGAGACTCCAGAATCGTGGAAGAAATATAAGTAATCGTCACATTCTCTCCACTGCTTTCCTTTGCAGCTTCTGTCTCCCCCTCTGTCTTTGCTGCTTCCGTCTGCTGTGTCTCTACGGCTGCCGCTTTCGTAGTCTCCGGAGCCGCTTCTTTTCCGCCGCATCCGGCCAGCATAGAAGCCGCCATCACTACTGATAATCCAATTGCCAGATTCTTTTTAACCATTTCTTCTCCTCCTTGTATCGCTTTATCTTTACCATTCAATTGGTGTTCCGTCGTAGGTCCGCCACATTGGATTCTTCCAGTTATGGCGGTTCTTATTCTGCTCCTGAACCATCTCCTCGTCTACTTCTACGCCGAGTCCCGGCCCTTCTGGAATCTCAACAAAACCATCTTTAAAATGAAATACTTCCTTATTCTTTAAGAAATTGATCCTCGGGTTCGTATCGCCTGCATCGTGAATATCAATGCTCTGTTCCTGAAGTACCAGATTCGGTGTCGCCGCTCCCATCTGAATACAGGAAGAAAATGCAATCGCGTCCAGAGGACAGTGCGGCGCAACTGCCACATCGTAAGCTTCCGCCATGGCTGCGATTCTTCTCGCTTCGCTGATACCACCCGCATGGCTCAAATCGGGCTGGATAATATCCACATATCCCTGCTCAAACAGAGATTTATAATCCCACCTGCTGTACATTCGCTCTCCTATGGCAATGGGTGCAGATGTATACTTCGCTACCTCACGCAACGCTTCCTTATTCTCCGGAAGCACCGGTTCCTCCATAAAAAGCGGATGAAACTGGTCTAATTCCCGGACCAGAACCTTTGCCATAGGCTTGTGAATTCTTCCGTGAAAATCAATGGCCATATCGATGTTGTTACCGATGGCATCACGGATTGCTCCTACTTTTTCCACCAGCTTATTCACGCTTTGCAGCGTATCTACATAATGGGTGGGGTCTGTCGGCGAAGTCTTAATGACTGTATAGCCTTCCCTGACCGCCTGTCTCGCATCCTCTGCCACTTCTTCCGGCGTATCACCGTGTATGCTTCGGTATACCTTAATCTTATCCTTGACCTTTCCCCCCAGCATCTCATAAACAGGAGCATGATAATACCGCCCCTTGATATCCCACAACGCCTGGTCGATACCGGCGATCGTGCTCATCAGCACCGGACCTCCCCGATAAAAGGCGCGGCGGTACATGGTCTGCCAGTGCTCCTCAATCCGCAGCGGATCTTTTCCTATAAAATAGTCGCGCCACTCATTCACGGAAGCTTCCAGCGTTGCAGCTCTTCCTTCTACCAGAGGTTCTCCCCAGCCACAAATTCCTGCATCCGTCTCAATCTTTAACAGCAGAAAACGGTGTGGCATAAAATAGAGCTTCATGTCTGTAATTTTCATTTTTCTCCTTGCATCCCTTTCTGTTTCATTATTTGTACTTCTCGCTTATCTGTTCGTATATAGGAACTTAGTTCCTCATATTAACCATATTTTTACTATACCCCATGTTTTCCCGTCTGTCAATATAGAAAATCTCTTTTTTCTGTATTTATTGTTTATTATGTACTTCTTTTTTCTTTTATATTTCAATTTTTCTAGCATATTATTATTATATTTTTTCTTTCAGTAAAAAACAATTGACAAAAGCTTTTCCTCACGCCTATAATATAATTAGTTTTTGAAGAACCGAGTTCTTATATAGGAACTATATATTTTCAGATTATTAACTTCATCTTACTTTTATGTTCTTTAAACAGGAGGTCATCATCATGACAACTTTTGATAAAATTCTGGCAGACGGTATCATCACAATTATCCGCGGCCTGGATTCCGATCATGCGGAAAAGACGGTGGAGGCAATCTTCGCGGGCGGGCTTCGCCTGGCCGAGATCACCTTTGACCAGACAGCCGCGCCTGAGGTTACAGCGAATATCATCCGCACTTTAAACCGGAAATTCGAGGGGCGGGTCCTCATCGGCGCAGGCACCGTCATGACCGCCGGGCAGCTCCATGCAGCGTATGACGCAGGAGCCGCCTACATTATTTCCCCCAATGCAGATTCCGCCATTATCCGTGAGACAAAGCGCCTCGGCCTTCTTTCCATACCCGGCGCCTATACCGCAACGGAGGTGGCACGCTGCTATGCCGATGGAGCCGATATTGTAAAGGTATTCCCCTCTGATTCCGCCGGTCCGGGTTACATAAAAGCGCTTCGCGGCCCGCTTCATCACATTCCGCTTGCCGCAGTCGGCGGAGTAAGCCTGGAAAATATCCGGGACTTCTTCGATGCAGGAGCCTGCTGCGTGGGCATTGGTTCCAATATTGTCAGCAAACAGGCCGTACAGGAAGGGGATTTTGACAGGATCCGAATGCTTGCCGCCGCTTATGCGGCAAAACTTTAATAAGAAAGTTGGTGTTTCCTTGTATTACTTCTACTTTGACTCAGGTACAACAAACACGCGGGCCTGCCTCTTAAATGGCGGAACCATTCTAAACCGCGGAGAAATTCCGGTCGGTTCCCGCGATTCCGCTCTGCATCAAAATCGGGCCGTCCTCATATCCGCATTAAAACGGCTCTATGACCAGCTCCTCTCCGAATCAGGAATTGTCGATACGCAGGTGGCGGATATCTATATGTCCGGAATGATTTCCAGTCCCTCCGGATTGACAGAGATTGAGCACTTGTCCACCCCTGTGGATTTTAAAAAATTAAAAAACAGTATTGTCACTCATTATGAGGCCGATTTTTTTCAGCGATATGTTCATATTATTCCCGGAATCAAGACGCTTCCCCAGGGAATGACAGCTTCCGTCGAGACTGTGGTTGATGCCAATAACATGCGCGGAGAGGAAACTGAGTTGTTTGGAATTCTCCACCGCTATCCTGGTCTGGCCAGCGGCAGAAGCATCATCCTGCTTCCCGGTTCCCATACACAGGCGGCTTTCCTGTTCGACGGTACCATCGAAAATATCTCTTCCACCATAACAGGGGAGCTCTATCACGCCCTGGCCGGGCATACGATTCTCGGTTCCAGCATCAATGGAGAGAAGTGTACTGAGCTTCTTCCCCACATGGTCTGTATGGGATACGATATCGTTCACCGGTACGGTTTCAACCGCGCGCTGTACGTCGTCCGCAGCATGGACTTATTTGCCGGTTCGACGCTGTCTGAGCGGCGCTCCTACTTAGAAGGCGTGATTAACGGCGGGGTCATGGATGCCATCGTCTCCGTCACACAGGACAAACCAGCAACAATCGCCGTGGCCGGACCGCATATGCAGTATGAGATCTTTTCGGCCTTTGCCGATAAGCTGTTTCCGCAGTTTAAGATCACGGAAGTGCCTGTCACTCCGTCATTTCCGTTTGCCGTAGAAGGATTTTTAAGTCTTATGGGATTTTAGGAATCATTGACATTTTTCCCCTTTTCAACTATGATTGTTATACAAATCATTTAAGGGGGAAACTGCAATGGCAGGAACACGCAGACCGGTCACTACCATTAAGGAACAGGTATATCAAATCATCAAAGAGGATATCTGTAATGGTGTCTACCCGCCGGGCTACTGGCTTCAGGAAACTGATCTTTCCGCCGCGCTCTCCGTCTCAAGAAGCCCGATCAGGGAGGCGCTGCGCCAGTTGGTCGCGGATGGACTTGTGGTAGAATACCCGAACCGCGGTGTGTTCGTTAAGGAATATACGCAGAAGGATATTGAAGATATCTTCGATCTGCGGATCATCCTGGAGAGCTATGCCATCCGGAGGTCCGGTCAGAATCTCACCTCTGCATATGCCGAAAAGCTTAACGCCTTCATGGATACTTTAATCTACTACCATAAAGCGGCTGATCTCCAGAATTACATCAACGCAGACACCGGACTCCACCAGCTGATCATTGAGCTGAGCGGCAATAATCTGGTTATCAGCACTTATGAAAGGGTCTATTCCATGGTACAGCAGTTCCGGATCTATTCCCTTACCAGCAAGGAACGTTTTGACGAATCGGTGACGGAACATACCAAGATCATACAGAACATCCTGTCCGGGAACGCCCGGGAGGCCGACCGGATCAACCGGACTCACTTAGAACTGGCCCGCGAAAAGATCATTGTATATTTAAACAAAAAAGATGCTCTCCCTTAGCCTGTCGCCAAAGGAGGGCATCTTTTTTA
Source organism: Hungatella sp. (assembly GCF_046966825.1). NCBI lineage: Bacteria > Bacillati > Bacillota > Clostridia > Lachnospirales > Lachnospiraceae > Hungatella > Hungatella sp. Next base: position 73,911 of record NZ_JBKVCZ010000007.1, read on the forward strand.
TTAATGGAAAAATACTGCCAGAATACAGATCAGGATGGAACCAAAGATCGGTATGATAATGGTTCCTATGCTCCATGTCTTCAAGTTGGTCTTGATATCCATTCCACTGAAGTTGGTTACCACGTGGAAATAACTGTCGTTTAAGAAGGACGGACACATGGAGGTCAGGCAGACCGCCAGACCGGCCAGGTAGGGATTAATTCCCAGGGTTGTAAGCATGGGGGCGATGATCGCGGAACCGGTAATCATCGCGGTTGTGCCGGAGCCCTGCGGGAAACGCATAATCGTTCCAATCAGAAGCGGAACCAGAATTCCCGGAATTCCTACTGCGACGATTCCGTCTGCCATCAGCTGAGCCGCGCCGGTTGCTTTCACGACCGCACCCAGAGCGCCGCCTGCTGCGGTAATGCAGACGATCGGGCCCGCGTCCTTTAACGCGTCGTTCATCATTCCGTTGACCGTCTTCTTATCCATGTCCTTAGCCAGAACAAATGCGCCCAGACAGAGAGAGATAAACAGAGCGATTACAGGATTTCCGAGGAAGGTAATGATGCCTCCCACGGCGTTAGCCTTCCATGCGGTCTGGCTGACAACGGTATTGCAGAGAATCAAAAATACGGGAAGCAGCAGAATCGTAAAGGAAATGCCTGCTGGCGGAAGCTTTTCCGTGGACAGCAGCGCTTCAAAATCAGAGTTCTCCAGCTCTTTTCCCTCTTTCAGCTTTTCATCGATCTTATCCAGAACCACCAGCTGAGCCTTCGTATACTTGCTTCTGTCGATCTCGCTCGGAACGATGAAATCAGGGTACCGGTTTCCGAACCAGCGGAATAAAAAGATGGATACGATGAACAGCGGAATACTGAAAAGCAGTCCTGCTATGATAAACATACCCAGATCAACGGGGATGCCTTCTTTCTGGAACGTACTGACTACCGCCAGAGGTCCCGGTGTCGGCGGAACCATAAAGTGGGTAATATAGAGGCCCATACCCAGGATGCCGCCCAGTCCTACCATGGATTTCTTGGTCAGACGGGAAAATTCTTTTGCCAGTGACGATAAGATAACGAATCCCGAATCACAGAACACTGGAATGGAAACCACAAAGCCAGTCAGACCCAGCACCACATCGGCCCGTTTCACGCCTACCATCTTTAAGATGGTAAGAGCCATACGCTTTGCCGCTCCGCTCTTCTCCAGGAAAATTCCCATGATACAGCCAAAGCCGATCACGATGCCGATACTGGCCATCGTCCCGCCAAAACCGCTCGTCACGGTGCTGATGGATTCCCCTAGCGGAATGCCTGATAAGATGCCGATTAAAATTGCAGAAATAATGAGTGATGGAAACGCATGCATTCGCGTAAAGATAATCAGTCCCATCATAACGACTACACCAATTAACATAGCTATTACTGGATTCATACAGTTACTCCCCTTTCTACTAGATGACCGGACCGAGACACTGAATATCGATCGAGCTGAAATACTGGATCGCTTCATTCTTCGTCATTTCTCCGTTTAAGGTCCGTATCATTTTATCAAACGCTTCTTCTCCTACCTGTTCAATCGTCTTTTCACCGGTAATAATCAGTCCGGCGTTTAAATCCATATCGTCTTCCATCCGCTCATACGTATTGGGATTTCCACAGATCTTGATGACCGGCATGCTCGGGAACCCCTGAGGCGCCCCCCGTCCGGTGGAAAACATCATAAACTGTGCCCCCGTGGCCGCCATACCGGTCAGAATCTCCGGCTCTCTGCCCGGCGTATCCTTGATCCAGAGGCCCTTCTGATTCGTCACCCGTTCCGGATAGTCAAGCACGCCCTGAATCGGCTTTGTTCCTGATTTGACGATGGCTCCCAACGATTTTTCTTCAATACTGGAAAGTCCCCCTGCGATATTCCCCGGTGTGGGCTGTCCTTTTCTCATATCACAGCCTAAGGATTTCGCCCTGGCCTCCATCTTGTTTACAATGGTATAGATCTGATCTCCCACCTCTTTACTGACCGCTCTGCGCGCCAGTAAATGTTCCCCTCCGATAAACTCCGTCGTCTCGCCAAATACCACCGTCGCGCCCAGACCCACGAGACGGTCGGCCACATAGCCGATCACACAGTTGGAGGCCATGCCGCTGGTGGTGTCTGACGCGCCGCATTTGATCGCCATGACGACGTTTGATATATCCGCAGGCGAACGCTGCATACCCGAGGCCTCGATCACGAGCCGGCGCGCAATGTTGGTACCGGCCATGATGGCCTTGCTGACTCCTCCCAGCTCCTGAATGTGAATGATCTCCACGCGTTTCCCGGTGGCGGAAATCTCCTTCACCATCCGCTCATGATCCGTCCCCTCGCATCCCAGGCTTACGATCAGCACGGAGGCCGTGTTGGGCGAACAGCCTATGCTGATTAAGGTGTCCGTCACCCGCTCCAGATCCGGCGGCAGCTGACAGCAGCCCTGATGATGCAGGTAGGTTACCGTTCCCTGGACCTGGCGGCATATGGCAAGCGCCACGTCATTGGCGCACGTCACGCTGGGAATAACCGCTACGAAATTGCGGGCGCCCACCTTTCCGTCGGGGCGTATGTATCCCATGAATTCCATCATTAATCCTCTCCTTTCCGTCTACTGTGCGGCTTTCTCCGCCCAGTCTCCTCGTCCGCGCATGCTGTCCAGATTATGAACATGCACGTATTCCCCCTTTTTTATATCCGCGGTGGCAATTCCAATCTCTTCTCCGTACTTTTTTATCAGCTCTCCTTTCTTAATTGTTGTAACTGCTATTTTATGTCCATAAGGAACATCACCTGTTACGGTCACCGTCTCCCCGGTTCCCTTTTTGTCACGGATCTCCACTTCTGTTCCATCCGTAATGCCTTCAGCGAAGATTGTTGCCACGTTGTCATCATCGCTGACCTTCAAAGCTAATTTCAGACTCATGTTATTCCTCCTTTACCACCATAACACTGACTCCATCGGGTATTACCACGACGCCCGCATCGCTTCCCTTTCTCTCATAAGCCATTTTAAGCGCCTCATCCAGGCTGGAAGCGGGTATCATATTGGCTCGCCTCACCATCTCATGATCCAGGAATGTCGTAACCACAATCACCGTGTGTTTTCTTAATATTCTGGAATAAATCTGCGGGCACCACTGCTCCGCAATCGTCTCCTTCGGCGGTATCTTCGATAAATACGCGTCGATCTCCTCCGGCGTTCCCAGTGTGATCAGCCGCTCAAAATGGGTTCCCCCCATACCGTCACAGCAGGAACAGCACATGATGATGACTCCGTCCTCTCCTGCGCACACCTCTGCCGTGGACACGGCCTTAGGGCTCTGATACAGGTTCTGGTCCAGAGGATATCCCCCGTTGGAGGTCACCACGATATCTCCGGTCACCGCCCGGCACTGGGACTGAGACCGGATAAATTCCACGCCTGCCTCATGGGCCGCCTCCAAGTCTCCCGCGAAGGCCGCAACCACCTTCTTCTCTCCGTCGAGCGCCACATTTAAGATAAATGCAGTGTTGACCTTCCTGGCCGCATAGACCATATCCTCATGAATCGGATTCCCCTTCAATACTCCCGTAGCTGCATACGGACTGGCAATCGCCCGATAGCTGTGATTCTCATTCACCGTCTCCTTGCTGCAGATTCCCGGAAGTATGCTCTTTCTTCCCCCTGAAAATCCCGCGAAGAAATGGGGCTCGATAAAGCCCTCCGCCAGCAGAAGATCGCACTCCGCCGCCAGCTTATTCACATAAAAATCAGCGCCGGAAGGAAGCGTACAGATATTTGTAAACTGCTCCGGATCAAATGCGTCATTGGAGACTATCGTCTCATGATCCACAATGGTGTCTCCGAACATCCGGCGCTGCTCCTCTTCCGTAGGCGCGCGGTGCAGTCCGGTCCCTATGAGGATCGTAATCTCCGCCTCCGGATTCCCCTTTCTGATCTCCCGAAGCAGAATCGGAAGCGTCAGTTTGCTGGGCACGGCTCTCGTATGGTCGCTGGTCACAAGCGTCACCCTCTTCTTCCCCACCGCCAGCTCACTTAACCGCTTCGTTCCGATGGGATTCGCCAGCGCCTCCTCCACGAGTTCTCCTTCTCCCTTAGTCCGGGTGAACTCATGCATTTTGGCAGTAATCACCGCCTTTAAATTTTGTTCTGATACGTGAAGGTCCATTGTCCCTTTGTAATATGGAATTTGTATGGTCTTCATCCTCATCCCTCCTTCTCATGATCTGTTTCTTTTTGAAATTACACTATAAAATGGAACCGTTCGAAAATCGCATATTGTAGATTGTGTGTTGTAGATTGTATGCAATTTTGCTCTATATTTTTGATTATAATATATTTTTGTGCATTGTCAACAATTAAATTGTTCTATTTTTAATTTTTATATATTTTATCATCTGTTTTCTTCGCGTGACCGATCAAATACGCAAAAAAACAGCACTGGATTGCTTCAATCCAGTGCTGTTTCAAACAGTTATGATACGCGCGCCCTCTTTTCTCAGCAGCGTCTTTTCCGTTTCCTTAAACTCATGGTCTGTAATGATTCCGGTGTAGTCCGACAGTTTATTGATAAAATTCATCCCCTGCCGGTTAAACTTGGAATCGTCCACCACCAGAAAGGACTGCTGGCACTGATGGGCCAGCTGGCGTTTTAAGAACGCCTTGTCGATAGTGGGCGTCAGAACGTGAAACTCCTCGTTGATAGCCGCCGCTCCGAAAAATCCCATATCAAAGCGGAAGTTTTCCATCATCTGTGTCGCATAGTAGCCGACGGCGCTCCCTGTCGATTTCTGAATGTAGCCGCCGCAGATAAACAGTTCCACCCGGCTGCTCTTTAAGAGCAGGGCGACCTCTAAGTCGTTGGTAACGACCGTCATGTTCTCATATTCCATGATGTGCTTCGCGATTTCGTACGTGGTGGTTCCCGCGTCCAGAAAAATCGTCGTCCCGCTGCGGATAAACTCCGCCGCCTTCAGGGCGATCTTCTCCTTCTGGGTGTGGTTGCTGACACTCTTCACCGCATAATTCACCTCGGTCTTATTGACAGCGCCGCCATGGCAGCGCTCGATCAGCCCGTCCTTCTGAAGCTTCTCCAAATCCCTCCGGATCGTCATGTGGCTGACGTCCAGCTTCTTCGCCAGTTCCTCCACCTGTACGCTTCCGTTATCCTGTATCATTCCTAAAATCTTCAACTGCCTTTCGGCCATTAACATCATAAATATGCCTCCTCATTCCGGGTTTCTTTCCTTTCCGCAGGCGCACGGCGGGCCGGAATGCGCTTCGTTCCCCGGGACAGCTTCCCCGTTAAAACGAAAAGGCCCCGTACCGGAATACCCGGCAGCGGAGCCTTTGTATCTGCACATGAATCCCATGTGTCTATCATATATGATTACAGGAAAATACTCAATATCAAAACTTCAATAAATCCTACCGCCCACGCAATCGTTGACGTGATGGAATACGTCATGATCTGGTCCTTTACCTCGCCTACGCCCAGAGTTCTGTTTACAACCCAGAAATAGCTGTCGTTGAAATAGCTGAAGAATAAGGAGCCCACGCAGCATGCCAGCGCGCCCAGGATCGGATTCACACCGGCTGCAAGGATGATCGGAGCGGAGATGCTGGCCGCTGTCGTCATGGCTACCGTACCGGAACCCTGGATAAATCTCATTGCCGTGGAAATGATGAACGGAAGAACTACGATCGGAACCGCCGTTCCTGCAAGGCCTTCTGCCATATATGTACCGAGTCCGCTGTCCTTGATAATCTGGCCCAGCGCACCACCGCCGCCTGTTACCAGCATGATGATGCCTGCGGAAGCCATTCCTCTTTCCATCTCTTTAATAGCTTCTTCTCTTGTTAAGTTTCTTCCAAGTGTTACAATCGCTACGACAAGTCCTAAGCCTACCGCCACGATCGGGGATCCAAGGAACTGGAAAATCTGCATAAATCCGGTTGTAAGGCCGAGTGCGCTGGATACCGTGCTGATCAGGATCAGAATAATCGGCAGTACAAGGGGTGCAAATGATTCAAGCGTGGATGGAAGCCCGCTGAAATTCGTTGTAAAATCAGTGGAGTAATCCGGTTCCTGATAAGGAAGGCGGTCAAAGCCCTCGTCGTCATTGGGAATCTGATAGATTTTTTTGCCGACCCATCTTGCGTAAATGGTACAGGCAATCGCCATCGGAATCGCAATCACAATACCAAACAGGATAAATTTTCCCACATCGACTCCGAAAATACCGCAGACGCCCAGAGGACCTGGTGTCGGAGGTACCAGAGTATGGGTAATAACGAGGCCTGCCGCCAGTGCGACGCCCAGGGAAATTACGGATTTTTTGGTTACCTTTGAAATCGCTTTTGCAATCGGAGCAAGAATAACGAAGCCGGAATCGCAGAAGATCGGGATGGATACAAGGAATCCGGTGATACCCAGTGCCTCTTCCTCTCTTCCCTTGCCGAACAGCTTTAAGAACGTCTGCGCCATTCGTTTCGCTGCGCCGGTTTTTTCAAATATCTGCCCCATCATGACACCGAAACCGATAATAATACCGATGCTTCCCAGTGTACCGCCGAAGCCGGTTGTAATCGAGTTGATGATGCCCAGCGTCTTGCCGTTTTCCAATGTTACATTCACCATTGGCATTCCGCCCACCAGCCCGATGATGACCGCACTCATAATCAGCGCGAGAAATGCGTGAATCTTGGTCTTTAATACCAGAACCACCAATACGATAATACCGATCAACAGACCGATCAGCATCCTTTGCCCACTAAGTCCGCCTACCATAAAATAAACCCTCCTTTAAATAAATTGACTTTTTATTTCTATGCCCCCCGGACACGAAATACTGTTTCAGTTTCGCCGTGAATTATTTTCTGGTGAAATTTGGTGAATACTTTGCCGCCAGTAAAATAGCCTCAATCATGCTTATGGCGCTTACCTTGCCCGTACCTGCGATATCGAATGCGGTTCCGTGATCTACAGAAGTTCTGAGAATCGGCATTCCGTTGGTGATCGCAATCGTCCTGTCGAAATCCAGTGTCTTCGTCGCAATATGGCCCTGATCGTGATACAGAGATAGTACGCTGTTAAACCGTCCCTGAGCCGCCTGATGGAATACGGAGTCTGCACCGATCGGTCCGGTTACCGGATATCCTTCCGCCTGCAGCTCCTCGATAGCCGGTATGATTTCCCGGACCTCCTCGTCGCCGAACAGTCCGTGCTCGCCGCAGTGAGGATTTAATCCGGCAATCGCCATGGTGCCGCCGGTTACGCCCAGCTTCTCGAGGGCCTCCAGACAGCGTTTTACGTAATCCTTGATTCTCTCCTTCGTGATCATGTCAAGCATCTGGCGCAGGGAAACGTGTCTCGTCAGGAAGAACACACGCATTCCGTTGGTCTCAAACATGGTGAGCGGATCTTCCGTTCCCGTCAGCGCTCCAAATATCTCGGTATGGCCGATAAAATGAATATCGCCGGCCTTTAATGCCTCTTTATTGATCGGAGTGGTGGCTACCGCATCCGCTTTTCCTTCATTGGCCAGCCGGATACTCTCAGCAATATACTCGTAAGCCGCTTTTCCGCACATTCCACTCACTTTGCCGAATTCAAACTGGTCCATGTCGATATTGTCCAGGTCAATGAGATTTAAGACACCCGGCTCGTAGATCCCTTCCTCCGGTTCCTTAACCACGTTTACTCTTACCTCTGCCCCCGTGATTTTGACAGCCTGCTCCATGATCTTCCGGTCGCCGACGATGATACATCTGGCCGCTTCCGCCACCTTGCTGTCCGCCAGGGCCATTGCTACGATTTCCGGTCCGACACCCGCCGGATCTCCGATAGGAATTGCAATTAATGGTTTGTTCATGATATTTTCCTCCATTCTCATTTTATGTTACATGTATAATTTTTCTTTCAAATAGGTGATACAGCGGTTTGCGGCATCGCTTTCGCCCACCATTCCGCCTTTTGTGATGATATGCACACCTTCGAAATCGCCCTTTAAGAACTGGCCGTAGGCCGCCAGAGGAAGCACCTCATCCAACAGACAGAGGCCCGCAGTCTGGAATCTCCGGCACACGGAGACGGTGATATCGCCGCCGCTGCTGTATATTCCCTTGAATCCCTGGTGCATGGTGAACACCCGGTGCGCGATCTCGGCAAAGGAATCGTTGATCGTTCCCGTCATATCGTCCACACCGCCCGGGAACCGGTCTTCGTATTGTTTAAAGTCGATTCTGTTTTCCGGATAAATGCCGTCGCCCGTCACGGTTATAATATCAAAAGCCCGGCTGGCCTCCAGCACCTCGTCGGTAATGCGGGTGATTTCCGCTTCCCGCTCTTCTTCACTCTCCAGAAAACGTTTAGTGGCTGCAAATATATTATACGCAGTTCTCTGAGAAAGCCACAGCTCTTCCATCTGCTGCCTCGTCACCGGGTTTACGCTTCCCACAACTGCCAGAATCTTCTTTTTCTCCTTCTTATCGGCCGGCACGATCAGCTTTCTCGCAATGGTCGCCGTAAAGACTCCCGGATCTACGGCCACGAATTTCAGCTGGCTCGTGATTACGGCGTCTGCGATCAGGTCTAAATCTTCCTGGGTCACACAGTCCGTCACAATGATGCGGCACCCGCCGGCAGCCAGCTCCTTCATGCGGCCGGCCAGGTAATGCTTTCCGTTCATCATGTCGTTCATCAGGATGCTTCCTACCGGATACTTGCTCTGCTGCTCAAAAATCTGTTTCACATCTGACACGGTAACCGGCGTCTTCGGATCCAGTGCCACCTCGGTCTTATGAAGCGGCAGACCCTTGACCAGCATGTAACCGCCTATCACAATTCTTCCCGATGCCGGGAAACAGGGTGCCGCAATGGCTATGTAATCATCACCCAGCGCGTCTAATATGGCGTCTGTCTCACTTCCCACATTTCCCCGCATGGTGCTGTCAATCCGCTTTGCGTAAACCTTTACCCCGTCTTCCTTTAATAAATTCGTCACGTTGTATACCCGGTTGTATGCCAGTGAGCTGCTCACGCCCCTGCTGTCCGTCGGATACATGACACAGTCACAGCTGTCGAACAGTGCCAGCTCCAGACGCTCGGAATTCATCACCGTATACGTCTGATAATTCATCTTTTTTAAAAGTACCCCTGTCGCATTGGCCCCGGTCAGGTCATCTGCTACTACTATACACTGAGGCATATCATTTCCCCCTTTTAACCACCCGTGTTCCGTTTTGTTCATGTTCGTTTATGTTATATTCTATGTTCGTTCTAGTTCGTATACTACATCATCTCGTCACATTTGTCAATATTATTTTTCATTTTTTCGGTTATTTTTTTGTTTTTTTCATTTCTTATTGTTTGTTTGTGTTCGATCCCATAAAATGTTCTGTTTTGTTCCTTTCGATGGGCCAAACGCTTTCCGTCAACGTGGAAGAAACACGGGCGAAATTTTTTTTTACATTTTTTTGGAAATTAATATTGACATTTCAGATTCGATCTCATATACTGTAGCAAAGCAAATCGATAAACCGATGAGCAGGAGTAAGTAAGATTCTTCTATCATGCGCAGAGAGCTTCCGGATGGTGTAAGGAAGCGTTGGTAATGAGTCTGAATGGACTTGCGAGGGCGGCTTGAAACCGGTATTCAGGGAAAGCAGTTCTGTCTGAGAAGACAGGGGATGCGTGAACTGGCCGGAAGTAGATACCGACGGGTTTCCTATCCGTTACCAAGGGGAGGCACATGTTAGTGTGTTACAGAGCGGATGAATGATATATTTATTCATCAATCAGGGTGGTACCGCAGAAGAGAATTTATAGAGCTCCTGTCCCTCTTTATCCATATTTTATGGGTAAGAGGGACGGGGGCTTTTTTTGTTTCACAGGGAAATTCGTCCTACGAAACCAGCCCCCTCCGACGGGCCGTACTCAACTATAATAACAGTTTATCACTCACGAAAGGAGTATTGTCAGCTATGAAACTCACACCAGACTGTACAGAAATCGAAGCACTCGCAGCAAAGTATCCTATCATTCCGGTATGCAGAGAAGTGTTCGCCGATATCGTAACGCCGATTACACTGCTGAGAAAAATCGCAGGTTTAAGCAGCCGCTACTGCCTGCTGGAAAGTATTGAGGGCGGTGAGAACTGGGGACGCTACTCTTTCCTCGGGTATGATCCCATTCTCCGGGTCACTAACAAAGACCACGTGGTGACGATCCGCCGGGAACCGGCCGGTATAAGGAAAGTCTCCCCTTCTATCGTTCATCAGGATGAAAGAAGTTCCAGACTCACTGCCGGCACGGAAGAAAAAGTGATAGAAACAGACCAGCCCTTCGATATCCTCAGAGACATTTTAAAGGAATACCAGTCTCCAAAGCTTGATGGAATGCCTCCGTTTACAGGCGGCTTCATCGGATACTTCGCCTACGGCATGATCGGTTACGCCGAGCCGACACTGAACATCAAAAAGGGAGACTGCAGCGATTTCGACCTGATGCTGTTCGATACGGTTATCGCCTACGATCATCTGAAACAAAAGATCGATATCGTCGTCAATATGAAGACCGGGCAGAGGGCGGAATGCATGGCCAATTACGGAGCGGCCTGCGCCAGGTTAGAGAGCATTGCGCAGATGATCGCCAATCCCGCGCCCCTGGAAAAATCGGTTGCAGACGACAAACCGGACTTTACCTGCAACGTCTCCAAAGAAGAGTACTGCCGGATGGTGGAGAAGACGAAAGAATATATCGTGGACGGAGATATCTTCCAGGCGGTCATCTCCAGACAGTTTTCCAGCGATTACCACGGAAGCCTGCTGAACGCCTACCGGGTTCTCCGCACCACCAATCCTTCGCCCTACATGGTTTACCTATGTATGGACGATACGGAGATTATGAGCACCTCACCGGAGACTCTGGTCCGTTTAAAGGACGGACGGCTCACCACATTTCCGGTGGCCGGGTCCAGGCCCAGGGGCGCTACGCCGGAGGAGGACGCCAGGCTGGAGAGAGAGCTTCTGGCCGATGAGAAAGAGCTGGCCGAACACAACATGCTGGTCGACCTCGGACGAAACGATCTCGGACGGATCTCAAAGTTTTCCACCGTGGAGGTCACCGGATACCAGATGATCCACAAATACTCCCGCATCATGCACATCTGCTCCCAGGTGGAGGGAGACATATTAAAGGACTGCGACGCCTTTTCCGCCATCGGGGCGGTCCTCCCGGCAGGCACCTTATCCGGCGCACCAAAGATCCGGGCGTGTGAAATTATCGAGGAGCTGGAACCGGTGCCGAGAGGTATCTACGGAGGGGCGCTGGGATACATTGATTTCACCGGAAACATGGATACCTGCATTGCAATCCGCATGGCAGTAAAGACCAAAGGAAAGGTCTATGTTCAGGCCGGCGGCGGCATTGTGGCCGACAGCGTCCCGGAAAAAGAGTATGAGGAATCCGCCAACAAGGCAAAAGCCGTAATTCACGCCATCGAGGCGGCAAGCGAGGTGAATGACTGATGATATTACTGATCGATAACTACGACAGCTTTTCTTACAATCTGGTCCAGTTTTTCGGCACGCTCTGTCTGGAGAACAAGGGACCTCTTACTCCCCATCGTTCGGGGGAATGTACCGGAACGGAACCGGCTGGAACGGAAGCCGCCGGACCCGAAGACGCCGAACCTGAAATAGCCGGAACAAAACCGGATATCCGGGTGATCCGGAACGATGCGATGACCCCGGAAGAAATCCGGAACCTTCATCCAGACCACATCATCCTCTCTCCCGGACCCGGATATCCGAAAAACGCCGGTGTCTGTGAGGATGTGGTCCGCCAGATGAAGGGCGAGGTTCCTATCCTCGGCGTGTGCCTCGGACATCAGGGCATCTGTGAGGTATTCGGCGCCGAAATCGTTCACGCGGCAAGGCTGATGCACGGAAAGCAGAGCACCATCACCATCGACAACAGCGATCCCATTTTCCTGGGCCTTCCGGAGAAGATCCCGGCGGCCAGGTACCACTCTCTCGTCGCCAGACGCAGTTCTCTCCCCGATACCTTAAAAATAATCGGCGAGGACGATATGGGAGAGATCATGGCAGTCCGTCATACCGACTATCCGGTCTACGGCCTCCAATTCCATCCGGAATCGATTCTGACCCCCGACGGCATGACAATACTTCGGAATTTCCTTAACCTATAAGTTATAACTTATAACCTATAATCTATAATTTATGACCGGCAACAGCACCGGCAAACAGAAACGAACAACGTTAATTTTCTTATATGGAGGTAACAGACTATGATACAGCAGGCGATTCACGATGTAATCGAAGGACAGGATTTAAGCTTTGAGGCGGCAAAAGAGGTTATGAACGAAATCATGAGCGGCGAGACGACTCCCGCACAGATGGCGGCATTTTTAACAGGACTCCGGATGAAAGGAGAGACCATCGACGAAATCACGGCCTGCGCGACGGTCATGAGAGAAAAGGGGCTGAAGCTGGAACCGAACTTCGCGGTAATTGATATTGTAGGCACCGGCGGCGACGAGGCCGGCACCTTTAACATCTCCACCACCAGCGCATTTGTGGTCGCGGCAGGCGGGGTTCCGGTGGCAAAGCATGGAAACCGAAGCGTATCCAGCAAGAGCGGGGCCGCCGATGTACTGGAAAACTTAGGCGTGAACTTAAAGCTTACGGTGGAACAGTCGGAACAGATTTTAAAGGATACTGGCATGTGCTTCATGTTCGCCCAGTCCTACCACTCTTCCATGAAATATGCCGGACCGGTCCGCAAGGAAATGGGAGTCCGCACCATTTTCAACATTCTGGGGCCTCTGGCCAATCCGGCCGGAGCCACCATGCAGCTTCTGGGTGTCTATGATGAGAAGCTGGTGGAACCGCTGGCAAAGGTGCTCAGCAATCTGGGCGTCAACCGTGGACTGGTGGTCTGCGGCAACGACGGGCTGGATGAAGCTACCGTCACCGGACCGACCCACGTGTGTGAAATCCGTTTCGGCGAGCTGACCATGTACGAGATCACTCCCGAACAGTTCGGTTTCTCCCGCTGCAGCTTACCGGAGCTGGTCGGCGGTAATCCTGAGGAAAATGCACAGATTACCAGAGATATCCTGACCGGGAAGCTCACCGGACCGAAACGCGATATCGTCGTCTTCAACTCGGCTCTGAGCCTCTATCTCGGAATCGATGACTGTACCATAGGAGACTGCGTCGCTCTGGCCAATGATTTGATCGACTCCGGAAAGGCGGCCGCCAAACTGGAGGAATTCGCAAAAGCAACCAACAAATACAACACCCCATCGGCTGCCGGCGGAATGGAATAGGAGGCCCCTCATGATTTTAGACACACTGGCTGCTTCCACCCGCAGACGGGTAGAGGCGGCAAAAGAAAACATCCCTCTTTCGACCATGATGGACCTGGCCTCGCAGGCGTCCGAATCCGAACGGGAAGTCCCCCTCACATGCGTTCAGCGGAATGTTTCGAAGGAAAGTGTCTTTTCCTTTGAAAAAGCGTTAAAAGCGCCGGGAATGTCCTTTATCTGCGAGGTAAAGAAGGCTTCTCCCTCCAAAGGCCTGATCGCCTCCGATTTCCCCTATGTGGATATCGCAAAGGATTATGAGGCCGCCGGAGCCGCCGCTATCTCCGTCCTCACGGAACCCGAATACTTTTTAGGAAGCAATGAATATCTGAAAGAAATCCGCCGTCACGTCTCTGTTCCTCTGCTTCGCAAGGATTTTACCGTCGATCCCTATCAGATTTTCGAGGCGAAGGTCATCGGAGCTTCCGCAGTTCTTTTGATCTGCGCCCTCCTTGACACAGAGACGCTCCGTACCGGGATCCATTTATGTGACAGTCTGGGGATGAGCGCGCTGGTCGAGGCCCACGACGAGGAAGAGATCAAATCCGCTCTCCGGGCGGGCGCACGGATCATCGGCGTCAACAACCGGAATTTAAAGACCTTTTCAGTAGATTTCTCCAATTCCATCCGATTAAGGAGTCTGGTGCCTGACGACGTACTCTTCATCGCGGAAAGCGGAGTAAAATCGGCGGACGATATCCGACTGCTCCATGAGGCCGGGGTGGATGGCGTACTGATCGGCGAGACGTTAATGCGCTCCGCCGACAAGAAAAAAATACTTGATTCCTGGAAACAGGCGTGTGGGGAAAGAAATACAGGGAGTCATGCAGAAGGAAGAGAAGGAGTCCGAACATGAGTAAGTCAAAAAACCCGCTGCAGGCAACGGGACATCAAATTTGCAACGAGACGGGCCGCGGGATTTTTGACCCTCGCGGCAATCGCCAAATGGACGCGCAAGCGTGCCCGTTTGACTCGTTGCACACGGGAATAAAGATTTGCGGCCTAACACGGCCGGAAGATATTGCAGCCGTGAACGAGTACCGGCCCGACTACATCGGTTTCGTCTTTGCGCCCAGCAAGCGGAATGTGAGTGAGATGAGGGCCGCCGGACTGAAGAAGCTCTTATCACCGGATATCACGGCCGTCGGAGTATTTGTCAACAGTCCCATCGACGACATCGTACGGCTCGTGAGCCGGGGGATTATCGGCGCGGTTCAGCTCCATGGCGATATGGAAGGCTTTGAGACAGTTCAGTATGCAGAGGATTTAAAGAAGGCGCTGGCCGCGGCAAGGCTGGCCGCTTCCGTTCCCCTTATCCGCGCTGTGCGTGTAAAGGATGGGGACGATATCCGCAGGGCCGTGAGTTATCCGGCCGAATACCTGCTTTTTGATACCTTTGTCAAGGATCAGTATGGCGGAAGCGGAGTCCGTTTCGACTGGTCCCTAATCCCCCACATCGAAAAACCGTGGTTTCTGGCCGGCGGCATCTCTGCCTCCACCATAAAAGAAGCGCTGAACACGGAGGCCTGCTGCCTCGACATAAGCAGTGCCGTCGAGACCGACGGACGGAAGGACCCGAAAAAGATACAGGAAATCATACAAACAGTAAGGAGTGTTTAATCATGTCAAAAGGAAGATTTGGACAGCACGGCGGACAATTTATCCCCGAAACGCTGATGAACGCAGTAAATGAGCTGGAAGCAGCCTATGAAAAATATATCCACGACGAGGCGTTTCTCGCCGAACTCGACGAGTTAAACCGCACCTATACGGGAAGGCCCTCTCTCCTCTACTATGCTGGAAAGATGACCGAAGATCTTGGCGGTGCGAAGATCTATTTGAAGAGAGAGGATTTAAACCATACCGGCTCCCACAAGATCAACAACGCGCTGGGGCAGGCGCTTCTGGCCAGGAAGATGGGCAAGACCCGCGTCATCGCCGAGACCGGCGCAGGCCAGCACGGCGTTGCAACGGCTACCGCCGCCGCGCTCCTGGGGCTGGAGTGTGAGGTCTACATGGGAAAGGAAGACACCGACCGCCAGGCCTTAAACGTATTCCGCATGGAGCTTCTGGGCGCCAGGGTCCATCCCGTTACCAGCGGCACACAGACCTTAAAGGATGCCGTCAACGAAACGCTGCGTGAATGGACGAACCGCGTGGAGGACACCCACTATGTGCTGGGTTCCGTCATGGGGCCTCATCCGTTCCCCACGATCGTCCGTGATTTCCAGAGCATTATCGGCAAGGAAGTAAAATCCCAGCTTATGGAAGCAGAAGGAAAGCTTCCGGACATGCTGATCGCCTGCGTCGGCGGCGGCAGCAACGCAATGGGGCTCTTCTACGACTTCATCGACGAGCCAGGTGTTGCGCTGGTGGGATGCGAAGCCGCCGGACACGGTGTCGATACGGATAAGAATGCCGCCACCATCGCCACCGGCAGCCTGGGAATCTTCCACGGCATGAAATCCTATTTCTGTCAGGATGAATACGGCCAGATCGCTCCGGTCTACTCCATCTCCGCAGGGCTGGATTATCCGGGAATCGGGCCGGAACACGCTTCCCTGCACGACACCGGCCGGGCTCAGTACGTCCCCGTCACCGACGATGAGGCAGTAGATGCATTCGAGTACTTATCCCGGATGGAGGGAATTATCCCGGCCATCGAAAGCGCCCACGCGGTAGCTTACGCAAGAAAAATCGCTCCGACCATGGGAAAAGATCAGGTAATCGTCATCAATCTCTCCGGCCGCGGAGACAAAGATGTGGCGGCAATCGCCAGATATAAGGGGGTAGAAATCTATGAGTAGAGTAAGAGACGCATTTGCAGATGGTAAGGCATTTATCCCGTTTGTCACTGCCGGAGACCCGGAGCTTGCTGTCACGGAAGAGCTGATTGTTGCCATGGCCGGCGCCGGCGCGGATCTAATAGAAATCGGTATCCCGTTCTCCGACCCGGTGGCAGAGGGGATCGTCATACAGGAGGCGGACATACGGGCGCTGGCTTCCGGCACCACCACCGATAAGATTTTCGATATGGTGAAACGGATCCGTGAGAAGACAGATGTACCGCTGGCGTTTATGACCTATATCAATCCGATCTTCGTCTACGGAAGTGAGAAATTCATCCGCACGGCGGCAGAAACCGGCATCGACGCGCTGATCGTCCCGGATATGCCTTACGAGGAGAAGGGCGAGCTGCTCCCGCTCTGCCATCAGTACGGCTTAGAACTGATCTCCCTCATTGCCCCCACATCGAAGGAGAGAATCCGCGCCATTGCGAAGGAGGCCGAGGGCTTTGTCTACTGTGTCTCCTCCATGGGTGTCACCGGGGTCAGAACGGAGATCACCACCAACATTGGAGAGATGGTTTCCTTAGTAAAAGAGGCACAGCCCATCCCGTGCGCCATCGGCTTCGGAATCTCCACGCCGGAGCAGGCCAGGAAGATGAGTGAACACGCCGACGGCGTCATCGTTGGAAGCGCAATCGTCCGGATGGTGACGAAATATGGAAAAGACTGCGTTGGTCCGGTGTGTGAGTATATCAGGGAAATGAAAGCAGCAATTTTATAAAAATTTGTTTCTCCCAAAAAGCCTTATACAAACCAGGAAAGCGGCTTCTAACGATAGCCGCTTTCCTGGTTCTTTTTATAAATTTCTCTTAATTCCTAATTTTAGGGATTTTTACCTGTTTTGTTTCTGTTCAATAGAATTCCGGCAATTTCTAAATCCGTTTTCCCGATCTTCTCTGCCAGCAGATTCAAAACGTTTTTTACGTAAGATTCCTCCGTATCCAGCATGTCCGCAATTGATCGGGGATCTAGCGCTTTAGCTGCCATATTACGAATAACCATTACTTTTTCCGCCTCACGGCCTTGTGCTATTCCTTGTGCTATTCCTTGTGCTCTTCCTTCTTCTCTTCCCGCTTTCTTAGCGCCTTCCCGAGCAATCGCCAGTTGCTTCTGCTCATCATATTCATATAGAATCAAATTGCATACCTCCGCTCTGTTCTTTTTCAGAATGTCTGCAAGTATCCCCTCATTGATACAGGAATTAACCGCCAGCTCTACCGCTTCATTAAGAGCCATACCTCTCCTTTCATTTTCCCTGATGCGGTTCACAAACACTGCATAATCTTTCAGCCGCTTACAGCGGTCCATCAGTTCCTCATTATGGCCATAATTAATATTAATCATGGTCGCCCTGCATTCCAGACAACCATTTTCCTCTGGATTCTGACACAAAAATGCATCCGAAAGCCGAAGTTCCACCCGGTCCGGTTCCTCTTTCATCCCATTGTAAAAGACGATATACTGTGGCATCGGAAGGCGGATCAGCTTTTCTCCATAAATATCCAGTCCGTTTATTTCAATATATTCCCGGTAGGTGTCTGCAAAATAATTCAGCCCGCGAACAGGCATATTAGGGTTAAAGCTGCTCTGGTGTTCATATAAATTAAGTACGTCCGATACCAGAAAGGATATATCATTTTTCATCCCCAGATAAATCGCGTCTGCAAGTGTGGTAATTATAATATCTTCCGGATTCGTATACTGTCTGCCGCTTACAGCGTTATACAAATCCAGCAAATCCCCTTTCTCCTGAAAGGCCAGCCGGAACAATCTGTCTTTATAGTTTCTGTTTATGTTGATCTGCTGCATTTTCCTACCTCCATTATAAATGATTCTATCTGTAGTTGCAATAAAAAAACACAAATTTTATGTAAACCTAAATATTCGTCATAGGCAGACCTCCCCCTGTAATTTGATATTAGAATACTTGAGAAATTGTGGCTGAAACGCCAGGACGATTCTCCATGGTAAAACAACATAAAGAACCGGTTGAAACTCAGCCGCTGTGAACCGGCTGAAAAAAGAAACAGATCATTGTTTCGTTCCTTTATTATATCTCATATAAGACAAAATACAAGACTCAATCCTGGTAATACAGATCCTTTTAGAAAATATTAAGAAAATTATGCTCTGTTTTTTCCTTTCAATCTGTTATTCTCATATTACAGACAAACAGGAAAACCAGGAAAGGGGGATTTACCATGAAGCGTACCGCGCTCTTTACAATACTTATCATATTCTGTCTCTCAATAACCGCCTGTGCCACTGATCCGAATCATTTGACCGATGCTCAGACCAGCATCTTCCATTCACTGAATGTCACACATACAGACCGCTCCATCGTCGTAAAAGCTGACGCCTACTTAAACATTACCGACGCCGATTTCTTAATAATTGATGTCTCTGAGGAAGACACTGTTTCTCTCACCTACACACTGACCAGAAATAAAGGGGACATTACACTCTCTTACCGCACACCGGAGGACAGCACGGTTCTCCTTGCGGATACGGAAGACAAGACATACGGGGAGGAGACAATCACTTTGCAGCCGGGGACCACCACATTTTTCCTTGCGGGCACGGACGCTTCCTTTCAAGTGTCCTTCTCGGTCAAGGATATCGATATCTCAAAGGTTAAGTCCATCAATGACACTGCTCCCGAATTGTAGGGAGAAGACGGAAGAAAAGAGGAGAAAGCACCATTTTATGGGTTCTTTCTCCTCTTTTCTTTTGACATCGAATGTCCCAGCTGCTTTTTATAGACGCTGTAGAGATAATGCCAGTCGGAATATCCCACCAGCTCTGCAATCTCATAGATTTTCATGTCCGTGTTCATATACAGGCTTCTGGCCTTCTCCACCCGGAGCCTGGTTACATAGTCGATAAAATTGACGCCCATGACCTCCTTGAATATCCGGCTGAAATAATTCCGGCTGATGCCAACCTGATCCGCCACCGTCTGAAGCGACAAATCCTTATCCCCCAGATGGTCCCGGATATAATCCAGGGCTGCCCGCATCTCCTGTTTCAAACTGCCGGAATCCGGACCACCGGCATAGAATATCCCCGTTTCACTTTCCCTTCCATTGTCCGCAGCCTCTGTGTATCCCTGACAGCAGTCAAACAGGCTGGCTGAGCTGCGGCTGATGCCGATGGAAAACTCCAGTCCGTAATACCGGCTCAAAAAGTCTGCCGCTGTCCGGATCAGCGCTTCCAGCCGTTCATAAAACTCCTGTCTTCCGTCTTCCCGTGCCTCCCAGACAATCCACACGTACTCATCAAACTTATTGCACAGAAACTGGCAGTCCTTTACGGAATCCAACGCCTCGGACATGACATTGCAGACAGAAGCCCGAAGCAGAGAAACGTCATTTTCAAAGATTTCCGCCATGCTTTTCCGGTACCGGATCAGCCGGAATACCACGAC
>NZ_JBKVCZ010000008.1:0-65517 GCF_046966825.1 Hungatella sp.
GGGTTGCCATCAGAAGCAACTCGGCTAGTTTACCATTGTTTTTACAATCTGTCAACAGATTTCAACAAATTTTTCCAGTTTTTTTATTTTCCGCGTTTTACCGCCGTTTCCAGCCCGTCAGCCGGTGCATTTACCAGTGTCTCACAGCGCAAATATGGCAGTCCGGACCAAAAGCGCGGGACTGTGATCCGGGAATCCGGTCATCTGCATCCGGTGCGCTTTTGCTCCGGCTCTCTGCCCTTATCTATCGCGGGCGACGAACGATCAATGCGTCTCACCGGCACTGACACGGTCTGCCACTTTTTCGTCTACGATTGCTTCAATCGCATATTCAATCGATTTTTCGATTGCTTCAAGGGTCATGGATGGCGTTCCCGCCGCCTTGTCAATTACCTGGCCGCTGGCGTATGGTACGTGAATAAAGCCTGCGCGGATATTGGGATAGCGCTTCGCACACATATAAAGAACATTGTACATCACTGCATTGCAGACATAGGTTCCTGCTGTATAGGAAATCGAGCAGGGCAGACCATGCTCCCGGACATTCTGCATCATGGCCTTGACCGGCAGAGACGCAAAGTAAGCGTTCTCTCCGTCAGACTGAAGCAGCTCGTCCACCGGCTGCTCTCCCTGGTTGTCCGGAATTCTCGCATCTGCAAAGTTAATAGCCACCTTCTCAATGGTGACGCTGGCTCTTCCACCTGCCTGGCCTACGTTCAGTACCACGTCAGGCTGGTGCTGCCTGATTCCCTCTTCCACGGACGGGCCGCATTTAGAAAATACCGTGGGTATCTCCAGCTTGATAATCTCCGCACCATGTATGGTGTCCGGAAGAAGCTTGACCGCCTCATACGCCGGATTTACTTTTTCTCCCCCAAATGGGTCAAAACCTGTCACTAAAATCTTCATAATTTTATTCTCTCCATTTTTCTTAAGATATACAGAAACGGTTATGGGAATCACACTTCCCGGTCCTGTCTAAAAAAATACAGGTTCCGGTATGATAATTCTCCCCTGCTGAATCAGCTGGCGGTTGTCCGCAAAAAGGTTCGGTTCCCTCGCTACCAGATCAAAATGGCCGTTCGCCTCATGGGTTCCTCCCAGCGCGATATTTCTGCCCAGGCCGATATGGAACGTACCATAGGCGGACTCGTCCTCAATATAACACCGGCCCGCACACTGGGAATAGGAATTTAAACCGATCCCCAGCTCGCCCGCCACATAGATTCCGGAATCGTGATAGCCTTCCATATACTCCTTCAGCCGTTTGCCTGTGGGAGTCTCCTCAATCTCCACGATTCGTCCCTCTTTGAAGACGACCCGGGTATCTTCCCTGGCCGCTCCGATATAACCCAGAGAGCCGTCGATCACCATCGTTCCATTGGTACCGCATTCCTCCACGGGAATATAGACCTCTATACTGGCCGAAGAAAATCCGCCTCCATCTGCAGTTACCCCATTAAAAAATCCGGGCATTCTTCCTCTCTTCATCAGGGTCAGGTCCGTTCCCGCATCCGTCTTGATCTGGATGCGGGACGAGGATTTTAAGTATTTCATGATTACTTCTGCCGTCAGCTTCGACTTCTTAACGTCCATTTTCAGGAAATCAAAGGTCAGCATGGATTGTCCGTTATTGGTGGAAAGAGGCAGAGAGAGAAACTTTGCCCGGCGCTTTATCACATTCCTGGCCGCCTTCGTCGTCACAAGGCTGTACTCCGTAGCCGCAAGCACCGCGTTGTAAGAATCAAAGATATCGGGATGCTGGTCAAAGAATACGCCCACATGCTGTCCCTGACGTTCTACCAGCAGAATGCTGACCGCGTGGGTGCGTTTTTCCGCCTGACGCTTTAAGACCTCCGCTTCGGCCATGTTCTTCTCCCCCGCCACGATCATGAGGCGGTCCCAGGGCTTCAGCTTCAGCCACCGGTTAATAATAATTTTTGCTCCCTCTTCCAGTTCCATGTGCTCTACGTTCCATTTCTCTATGTTCTGATTTTTAGTGCAGCGCGATCATATAGATAATCTGAACGACAATCATAATGAGCGCTACGACGATCTGATTCTTGATTACGCCAAAACGGTTCTTCATATCCAGGATAGCTACTGGCACAATGTTGAAATTGGCCGCCATCGGTGTCAACAGCGTTCCGCAGAAACCGCAGGTTAAAGCTATCATGCCGATTACCACCGGATCCGCGCCATAGTTTAAGATACAGGGCGCTCCGATACCGATCGTCATAACCGTGATCGCTCCATAAGCATTGCCCATAATGGCCGTAAATAATACCATGCCGATGGCAAATACAATAATTCCTATGGTTACATTTCCCGGAGGGACGATACCTGAGACAATCTTTCCGATTACCTCACCTACGCCGGCGGCCGTGAACACGCCTCCCAGTGCGCCCAGCAGCTGCGGCAGCATACAGAGCGGTCCCATCATGGACAGGAAACGCTCGGAATCCTTGAGAAACGTAGAAGGGCGGTTGTCCCTCGAATAAGCCATTAACAGGATGATAGAGATGATAACGCCGACAGCGACCCCCACCAGAGCGCTGATCTTGGTCAGCAGCGCGAAGGCCAGAGACATCACACCCATGGTCAGAGCGGGAAGGAAAATCTTCATACCGATTTTCTCATACTGCTTCCTTGAGTACTCTTTTGTCGGAATCGTCTGTTTTCCAACTTTTACACGTTTGAAGATGGCCGGGATGATCATGATGATGACGAGAGTTCCCGAGACCCTGGTGGGCAGCCAGTGGCCGAGAGCACACACGATACCGAAGGCCGTCCAGAATACAAACGTCCCATAGCGGGCCGGATTCTCTTTGTCCAGTAAATTCTTAACGCCTGCGTAAATGGTAATCAGGCCGATGATGATATATACACACTCCAGCAGCTTACTGCTGAGTGAAATTGCTGAATCCATAAAAAATGACATGAGTGACTACCTCCTGGTTATGATTTTCCTTTTTCTGATCTGCCGGATTTTAAGTATTTCTGTCTGAGACGCTTGTCCTTCAGAGTGAAATAGATGCAGGCGACGACAAGCGCCGTCAAAGCCACGGGAATCTCCACCTTGGCCAGATCGATGAGCTCTACTTCATAACCCAGTCCCTTTAACGTACCCTGGACGAGAAGTCCGCCGGAACCGCCTACAAACAGGACCTGGAAGAAGAACCAGCTGATATTCTCCATAGCGGAAGCCATTCCCTTCGCCTCCTCTATGTAGTCCTCATCCGCAGGCTCGTCATCTTCGGAGATGGCGCCTTCCGCCATAGGCAGAAGTACCGGACGTATAAAGCCGGCAACACCGCCGAAGCCCACGTTAAACGCACCAAAAAAGGAACGCATGGCACCATAGATGCAGACCAGCTTTCCGACGGTCACATTCTTGAATTTACGGATAAAGTCCGCGGCCGCCTCACGAAGCCCGTTGCGCTCCAGCGTTCCGGTCACAAGTAAGATAATGATAAAAATAGCCATGCTTCTGTTTGATACAAAATTGCTTCCCAGGTTTTCCAGCAGTCCGCCTACTCCCAGTCCTCCGACGAGAGCCGTGGAAACAGCTGCCAGAAAGATGATCAGAATAGAATCCAGCTTTAATGCAAAGCCGACAATGACGATTACAATTCCGATAAGTTTCAGATACTCCATCATACTACCTCCTAAAAATAGTTTTCCCCACACGCAGCTTAAGCGCGCGATCGTTATCTTTCTATTATACAGTAGCAAAGGGGGTTTTTCAACCGGAATACCAGCGCCAGTCCACCGTCATTTCGAGATTCCCGCCGGTATTTCCCCCTCCTGAACGCTATCCGGAGCAGAAAAAACAGAAAAAAGATATCCACAGAATACGTTCTGAAAGAGCCTTAACTTCTCTCTCAGGAAATATTCTGTGGATATCTTTTACCTGCTGAAATCTCCCCGAAATGCGTGTGGGGGGGGCATTTTCATTTTCTCATCACCTCTGGCTGTTCTTCTCAAGCCGTATCATCAGACCTTTTTTGGCCTCTGTCGATGTGGAATACTCCGTCTTTTCGCCGGTAATATAGTAGATTGCATCATTCCAGGTCTCTGTGGTATATTCCTCGGCTGGAATCTCGTCAAGAGCGGCGCGGCATTGGAACCTGCGTTTCGTCCCGCGTAAATCGGATAAATACTGACAGCCCATTCTGGAACTTAACTGCTCCAGCAAATCAGTTCTGCCGCTTCCTTCCCGTATTTTTTCCATGGTTTCACGCTCCTATTCATTCGTTATTCCGGTGCATTTTGAGAAATGTGTTCGCATCATACATTTAATACTCCATATGGTTAATAATATTGTAATCAATGCAATATGTCAAGTGAGGGATTGCATTATTTGCCACATATATTTCATTGAATGCAATACTATGAAACTGGAAGGGGGTATTTTATGTATATCGACTTCAATTTTGCAAAACGCCTTTCTGAGCTGCGGACACAAAAAGGCGTATCCGCGCGGGACATGAGTCTGTCACTGGGCCAGAACCCCACATATATCCATAAAATAGAAAATGGGACCTCTCTCCCATCCATGATGGGGTTCTTTTATATATGTGAGTATTTAAACATCGAACCCTCCGACTTTTTTGCTGTGGAGAGACCCTGTCCTGCCAAACTAAAAGATATTATGGAAGATGCACAGCACTTGAATCGTGAACAGCTGGATCATCTTCATCTCCTGATAAAGGATCTGTTGAAGGCAGGACAAAAATAAGCCGCAAAAAAGAGCTTGACTGGTATCACCCGGTCAAACTCTTTTTTTTCTGTCCGTACTCCTCTTCTATTGTCAGCTAAATCATATGATTTCTTCTCAGCAATACTTCCGCCAGATCCAGATCCTCCGGCGTTGTCACCTTGATATTGGAATAGTCGCCGCGGATCAGCTTCACCTTCCGGTCCGTCATACTCTCCACGACCATGGCGTCGTCCGTCACTCCGGTCTGATACGCATCCGATGAAAGCAGCTTCGAGTAAGCGCCGAAGATCAGGCCATAATCGAAGGCCTGGGGCGTCTGAATCTGCCAGAGACGGCTTCTGTCGGGTGTCATGACGGCAAATTCGTCGTCATCGGACATTTTCACCGTGTCCTTCACCGGCATTCCCACCACGCAGGCGCCGTAACGGCCTGCCCCCTCTATAGCCGCGGAAATGATCTCCCCGGTGACACAGGGCCTTGCGCCGTCGTGAATCAAGACAATATCACAGTCTGTCACCGCCTTCAGCCCTTCAAACACGGAGTGATACCGCTCTCTGCCGCCCTCCGTAATCTGACTGACCTTTTGAAAACCGAATCTCTCCACAATCTCTTTTCTGCAGTACCCGGTCTCCCCCCGTCCGGTGACGAGAATAACCCGCTTTACCGGGCTGTCTTCAAATGCTTTTAACGCATAGTAAATGAGAGGCTTTCCCCCCAGTTCCAGATACTGCTTCTGAATATCGCTTTCCATGCGCGTTCCTTTTCCGGCAGCCAGAACGATGGCCGCCGTATTTCTGCATTCCCGCATCTCCACGTATCCCCCTCCTTCTTTCAGTCCCTGGTTCCGGCTCTATTCGCCGTTTAACGTTCTCCCAGCTTCAGGTTCGGCACTGCGTTTAAATCCCAGCCCGCCCTGGCGCCGCCCATGTATTCATAATAGGCAGCGACGCCAATCATGGCGGCGTTGTCCGTACAGTAAATGGGGGATGGATAATAGAAATCAATTCCCGCCTTGCTGCACGCCTTCTTCATCCCCTCACGAAGAGCGGAGTTGGATGCCACGCCTCCGGCGATCGCCACCTTCTGAAATCCGTATTCCTTCGCCGCCGCTATCGTATGGCTCACCAGCACGTCCACAACCGCGTTCTGGAACGAGGCCGCTAAATCAGGCACATTGATCTCCTCCCCCATCATCTTCGCATGGTTGATGTGATTCAACACGGCTGATTTGAGACCGCTGAAGCTGAAATCGTAGACGTTGGCCTCCACCTTTGCCCTCGGGAAACGGATGGCCTGCGGATTGCCCTCTTTCGCAGCCTTATCGATCTTCGGACCGCCCGGGTATCCCAGTCCCACAGCCCTGGCCACCTTGTCAAAGGCCTCTCCTGCCGCGTCGTCTCTCGTTCTGCCCAGGATCTCAAACTCACCGTAATCCTTCACTACAACGAGGTGCGTATGGCCGCCTGAGACAATCAGACACATAAAGGGCGGTTCCAGCTCCGGATGCTCAATAAAATTGGCAGAAACATGTCCCTCGATGTGATGGACTCCGACCAGCGGCTTCTTAGCCGCATAGGCGATGGCCTTTGCCTCGGCTACGCCCACCAAAAGCGCGCCTACCAGGCCTGGCCCGTAGGTCACGCCGACAGCGTCCATCTCCTCCAGTGTCATCCCCGCTTCAGAAAGAGCCGCTTCCACCACCTGGTTAATCTTTTCAATATGTTTTCTCGACGCAATCTCGGGCACCACGCCGCCATAGATGGTGTGGAGTGCGATCTGGGAGGAGATGATGTTGGACAGCACTTCCCGGCCGTTCTTCACCACCGCCGCCGCGGTCTCATCACAGGAGCTCTCAATCGCCAGTATATAGACATCTTCCTCAGTATGATTCTTTTTCATTTCATTTGCCTCATCAATCTTCATCAAATTCGTAGCGATTCAGCCGTGCATCTTCATGTTTTCGAAAAGCACGAAAACATGAAGCCCGGGCGTTCCGCCCTATGTCAGTATGTACAAAAAAGCGCTTATACAAGCGAGCTTGTAACACACTTTTCCGTACATACTGCCGCACGGCTGAATCGTTACTCAAATTCCAGTTCCACGGTCCATGCGTCCTTCGCCGCCTTTGCCCGTGGAAAGATCTCTCTTACCTTGTCCATAAACTCCTCAGGCCTCGTCAGGGAAGGACTGTAATGGGTCAACCACAGCTGCTTCGGATTCGCTTCCTTCGCCAGCCTGGCCGCCTCGTAAAAGGTCATGTGCTTGTATTCCCTGGCCTTGGCCTCCTTGCCGTCCTCGCCGTACATGCCCTCACAGATAAAGAGGTCCGCATCCTTCGCATATTCGGCAATCACCGGCACCGGTCTCGTATCGGTACAGTACGTAACCTTTAAGCCTCTCCGCGTCGGGCCCAGAACCATGTCCGGTGTAAATACCTTTCCGTCCTCTTCCATGGTCTCTCCCCGCTGCAGACGGCTCCAGAATTTCTGAGGGATCTCATACTCTTTCGCCCGTTCCACATCGAAACGACCCGTTCTCGGAATGGAAATGGAATATCCGTAGCAGACCACGTTGTGATTCACACGATACGCATCAATCACGTAGGGACCCATCTTAAGCTGTTCTCTCGGCTCACTCAGCTCGATGAATTTCAGTTCAAAGGGCAGTTCCGGTGCGATCACACGAAGCGCCGTCACCACCCGCTCCAGCCCCCTGGGGCCGATCATGGTCAGGGGTTCTGTCCGTTCCGCGTTTCCCATGGTTAAAAGAAGTCCCGGCAGACCGCTGATGTGGTCCGCGTGGTAATGAGTAAAGCAGATGACGTCAATCGGCTTGGGGCTCCATCCCTTTTCCTTCAGAGCAATCTGCGTTCCCTCGCCGCAATCGATTAAAAGGCTGCTTCCATCACAGCGCGCCATCATGGAAGTCAGCCACCGATACGGCAGAGGCATCATACCTCCCGTGCCCAGCAAACATATATCTAACATAGACAGATCCTCGTTTCTTTCATTATTTATTTCAGTCCATCTTTCGGATCACGAATCCAAAAGGACACAGCAACTGCGCTGCCGCCTAACCGAAATCATAACACAGGTTGGCATAAATAATCAAGAGTCTTTGTCTGGCCGGGCTTCACTCATTTTTCCTTCATCATAATGTATTCCGTTATTCCCTCTCTGTAAAGGCCGGGAATCTCCCCCACCTGCCGATAGCCATTTTTTTCGTAAAAACGCTTCGCTTCCGGATTGAAATCTGCAACAACTAAAAATAGTCTGTGAGCATCGGCACAAACTACATTTTCCAGGTAATCTATTAACTTTCTGCCAATCCCCTGGCCTCTGTATTCCTCGTTCACAGCAATGAGGTGTAAGTAAGGGAAACTGTGAAAACACCCCTTTGGTATGTAATAAAAAAAACCTGCACACCGGTCTTTGATCAGAGCGATATACAGATTACCCTGCTCTAACCCTTCTAATACGGCGCTCTCACCGCTCCCCTCGCTGGCAAAATACCGTTTCCCCAATTCCGAGTTCAAGAGTGCTTCTTCGCAGTCTTTCCGATACTGCATGGTTCCTTTTTCAATTTTAATATCCATCATCCTCCCCCTCTAATCTCATGGCCCAGATACCGGACCGCGCCGGGAAAACTTCGTTTATCCTGTCTTCCAACGCCTCCGGTATACAGCCCCATGGCTTCCGTGCAGTCCGGAGAGGGGTATGAACAGGAGCGCAGATGATTTCTTTTTTCCTGTCTGTCCCCCGCTCCGGACTGCACGGAAGCCATGGAGCGTTACCGTTCTTACCTATTCACAGAAATTCCTTCTGCTCCTCCACGTCCACCGGAAGCTTAAACTCACTGATTACTGCGTCATAACACGGTTCACATAAATCAAAATGGTGAATCTCCCCATCCTTTTCCGAAAAAAAATCCCACGCATGATTAATGCTTAAAACACCTTCCCTCACGATTCCATCCACTACAATCAATTTCTTGCCGCAGCAGTTGCATACAACTGCCTCCAGCTGGCCGCCGCTTGTGTACTTTCTCATCCTACTCTCACCTTTCTTTTTCGCACTTTCCGGATTTCTCCAGTTCGCCGCTGTCTGATTTTGCAGATGCGAAAAGGAGCATCCTTACCGGATACCCCTACATTATAAACGGTGCCATGGTGAAATTTTAGTGGTAAATGTTTGAAATCTCACGGTTCCACATGATCACGGCATCTTCCTTTGGGTCCCTGTAGTAATCACTGCGGATGCACTCCTCTTTAAAACCATAGGATTTATATAGGCTTCTGGCCGGTGTGTTGCCTTCTCTCACTTCCAGGGCGATGGCTGTCACCCCATTTTTTCTGGAATTTTCGACCACGCCTTCCATCAGTTTCTTCCCATACCCGAGACCCCTTAAAGGCGGACGTACGCCGATCCGGAGAAGTTCCGCCTCGCCTGCAATGGTGCGGAACACACAGTATCCGGAAGCCTCTCCCTCCTCTTCCAGAATCAGCCATGTATCCAGTCCCGTACGGAGGGAATCCAGAATCATCTCCGGCGTCCACTGATCGCTGAAACACTGCGTCTCCATCTCAGCAACACAGTCCATATCCGTCTCCGGAATCATTTCTCTAAGCATACAGCCGCTCTCCTTTATTCTCGCTCCAGGGTTGTTACAGGAAATTATGTGGCGCAGTGCCAGCTTCCCGTTCCCGCTCAGCCTGAGGCTTTCTCAAGTAATCCGGCGCGTGTTCTTCGGCCGTCTCGATTCGCCCTTCTTCGTAATAGATACAGCCCAGAGCCGCCACAGCCGCGGCCCTCTGCCTGTTGACATGCGCCGGCGCAAATGAAAACGGGACGGTCATGCGTTCCGCGATCCGCTCTCTGTAAACGGGAACTCCGTCTCCCAGGAACACCACCCTGGTTTCCATGTTGTTTAATTCATCCACCAGTTCATCGATGTCCATGGCGCACTGCTCCCTGACAGCCGTAAATCCCTCCCGGTTGTCATAGATACCGGTGTAGACCTGGTTTCTTCTGGCGTCCATGATCGGGCAGACCAGGCCGCCGTAGCCGTACATACCGTACGCCATACCGTCTACCGTCGGGATATGGATAAGCGGCTTCTTAAGCGCCAGCCCAAGCCCCTTCCCTGTGGCAGAACCGATACGGAGACCGGTAAACGATCCCGGTCCGCCGGACACTGCAATCGCGTCTACGGTTTCTAAATCCAGCTCCACCATGCGGACAATCTCATCCAGCATGGGTAAAAGCGTCTGGGAATGGGTCTTCTTAAAATTCACCGTATATTCCGCTGTCACCACGCCGTCCGTCACTACGGCCACCGATGCCACCAGCGACGAGCTCTCTATCCCTAATATCCTCATTCCAGTCCCTCCACAGTAATCCTTCTGTAATCAAATCCTTTTCCCAAATCCTTTTCGATCTTCACCGTAATCACATCCTCCGGCAGAATTTCCTCAATCAGGCCGCCCCATTCCACCAGGCTGACGCCGTCTCCGTAGAAACAGTCCTCATAGCCGATCTCGTCCATCTCACTGACATCACCGATCCGGTAAACATCAAAATGGTAAAACGGCATCCTGCCGTCGTCATACTGCTTGACGATGGTAAAGGTCGGGCTGTCCACAGGTCCTTCCACACCGAGACCGTCGGCAAATCCCTGCGTAAATACAGTCTTTCCAACTCCCAAATCTCCGTTTAAACAGTATACGGAAGACGGCTTCGCCGCCTCTCCCAGCCGTCTGCCAAGGGCATACGTCTCTTCCGGTGTCCATGTCTCTGTTACCATTTATTCTTTCCTCCATACCATTTTACCGGCCCTGCTGACTCTTATATCTTCTTTCTCCGCTCCGCCGGCAGGCTCTCCCGGAACAGTTCCGACAGCGCCTCTCTCTTCTCGCCGGTAATCGAATCCGGGAGCAGATACGCGTGTACCTTGTCCATGTATACAATCATCATGCCTCTGATCCGCTCCACCCGTCCGATGTTCTCCCAGATGAGCTCCAGACGCTCCGTTCCCTGAGTCACTACGACGCCTTCCCTGCTGAAGGAAAGGTTCATCGGATTCTGGATAACCGGACTCTTAGACTGCCTGGCCGCCTTCAGATACAGGAGAAACGGCTGCCACACAGTGAACATCAGCGCGCAGATAACAAGCAGCGCCCGGTACATCGCTGTGTTGGACCCCCAGGTGGTAACCAGCAGAAAGATGGCCGCCAGGCTGAAAATCACATTGAATATGCCCAGCATACCTTTGTTGGAGTGGTACAGGGAGAATTTCCATAAGTCCTTAGCAGTCAGCTTCACCGTAAATGCCACCGGGTCTGTCTGTACCATTGGCTCCTGTTCCATCGTTTCCTGCTCCACCGGCTCCTGCTCCATCGGCTCACGCTCCATTGGTTCCCGCTCCATTGGTTCCTGTTCCATACGCACCTCCTATAATTTCATCGTCAGCGCGATACGTTTTTTGGCCACGTCCACACTGATCACCTTGACTTCCACGATATCCCCGACACTGACCGCCTCCAGCGGATGCTTGATAAATTTTTCCGACATCTGCGAAATGTGGACCAGTCCATCCTGATGGACTCCGATATCCACAAATGCGCCGAAATCGATGACATTTCTCACCGTGCCCTTTAACACCATGCCCGGCTGTAAATCCTTCATATCCAGCACATCCGTGCGCAGGATCGGCTTCGGCATCTCATCTCGCGGGTCACGGCCCGGTTTTTCCAGTTCTTTTACGATATCCTGAAGGGTAATCTCTCCGATTCCCAGTTCCTCGGCCAGCTTTTTATAGCCTGTGACCTTCTTGCCGATTCCCTTGATCCCGCCGTGAGCCAGCTCGGCCACGTCGTAGCCCAGCCTGTCCAGCAGCTTTTCGGCCGCCTCGTAGCTCTCCGGATGCACGCTGGTACCGTCGAGAGGATTCCTGCCTCCCTGGATTCTCATGAAGCCCGCGCACTGCTCGTACGCCTTCGGCCCCAGCTTCGCCACCTTTAGCAGCTGGTTTCTGGAGGTAAAGGCCCCGTTTTCTTCCCGGTACGTCACAATATTCTTCGCAATCGTCTTCGTGATTCCGGAGATGTATTCCAGCAGCGAGGCCGAGGCGGTGTTTAAATCCACACCAACCCGGTTTACGGCGGTCTCAACGACTCCCGTCAGCGCTTCGCTCAAATGCTTCTGATTCATATCATGCTGGTACTGGCCCACCCCGATGGACTTGGGATCGATCTTCACCAGCTCCGACAGCGGATCCTGAAGCCGTCTCGCGATGGAGACCGCACTCCTCTGTCCCACGTCAAACTGCGGAAACTCCTCTGTGGCCAGCTTGCTGGCTGAGTATACGGAAGCGCCTGCCTCATTGACGATAATATACTGAACCGGCTGCTGCAGTTCCTTTAACAGTTCCACAATAATCTGTTCCGACTCCCTGGAAGCCGTTCCATTTCCCACGGAAATCAGGGAAACGTTGTATTTTTTAATCATCTTCTTTAAGATGACCTTTGCTTCCTCAACCTTGTTCTGGGGCGCAGTTGGATAGATGACCACGGTATCCAGCACCTTTCCGGTCTCGTCCACCACGGCCAGCTTGCATCCGGTACGGAACGCCGGGTCCCATCCCATGACGACGCGGCCCACAATTGGAGGCTGCATCAGAAGCTGCTCCAGATTCTTTCCGAACACCCTGATGGCGCCGTCCTCCGCCTTCTCCGTTAAGTCGTTTCTGATCTCCCGCTCAATCGCAGGGGCGATCAGACGGTCATAGCTGTCCGCCACCACTTCCCGTAAAACGGGCGTAGTATGAGGATTGTCCTTTACGATCACTTTCTTTTCCAGAAAGCGGATGATCTGTTCCACAGGAGCCAGCACCTTTACGGTCAGAAACTTCTCTTTTTCCCCACGGTTCAGGGCCAGAATCCGGTGGCCCGCCGTCTTCTTGATGGTCTCCTCGTACTGATAGTACATCTCATAGACCGACTCCGCCTTCTCATCCTTTGCCACAGACTGGAGGCTGCCCTGGCTCATCGTCGCGTTTCGGATATACGTCCGGTATTCCGCATTGTCGGAGATCCGCTCCGCGAGAATATCCTTGGCTCCTTCCACGGCTTCCTCCGCCGTGGCAACGCCTTTCTCCCCGGAGATATAATCCCTGGCCGCATCGAGAACAGAGCCTTTCATCTGCTGAAGCAGGATTAAATCTGCCAGCGGTTCCAGCCCTTTTTCCTTTGCGATAGTCGCCCTCGTCCTTCGCTTCGGGCGGTACGGACGGTATAAATCCTCTACCGCCACCAGTGTGGCCGCCGCCAGAATCTGCTGTTCCAGTTCCGGTGTCAGCTTCTCCTGCTCGCGGATCGAAGAAATCACCTGCTCCTTCTTCTCTTCCAGATTGCGCAGATAGCGCAGTCTCTCATCCAGATTCCTCAAGACCTCGTCATTTAATGATCCGGTCGCTTCTTTTCTGTATCTGGCAATAAACGGGATCGTGTTGCCCTCGTCAATCAGTTTGACAGCCGCTTCCACCTGTCCGCGGCCGATTCCAAGTTCTTCCTGTAGTGCCCTGATAATGTCCATGTTTTTCCCCTTATTTCGAGAACATGCCTGAAACGAATTTTCAAACATGATCTGATACTTGTTTCAATTAAACTATTATAATTCATAAGATACGGTTATGCAAGACAGGATTTAACGGACCTTCCCTCCTACTGGACATGCGGCCATTTTCGTGCTACAATCATACAATAGCATTCAGAAGAGGTACTTATACAATGGAAGATAATAACAATAAAAACAACGGCCTGCTTCCGAATATGCCGTCACCGGGAACTCTCTGGGCCTCCTGGTCGGTATTTCTGGGCGGCCTGGGCCTTATAGGCAACTGCATGTGCGGTCCCATCTGGGGCCTTCCGGCAGGACTGACTCTCGGCCTTCTGGGAATTGCCTGTGCCGTGGCGTCCAAAAAGGGAAAGCCGTTTACACAGCAGGCGCAGCTTGGGCTGATCCTGTCGATTCTGGCGGCGGTCTGCGGTCTGCTCATGACATTCTTTATCATTATCGTTTACGATGTTATGGGGACTGACACCATGGCCGGCAAATATTTCCGTGATTTGATGGAAGCGCTGCAGAATCCGGCTGCGCTGTTTCCAACTCAATAATCTCAGCAGATTTACAGAAAAAAGAGCTCCTGGAAATTGGAAAGATAATATCCAATTCCCAGGAGCTCTTTTCATATGCTCCAGCACATCTTATTTCAGCAGCGGCAGCAAATCCACTCCGCGGAACACCAGCATGTAATTCTTGTAAAACCAGTTTCCCACCACAATACCCGCGCCGATCATGATAAAGAGATTATACCGCCTGATATGCAGCCCCGGACGGTGAAAGACGCGGGACGCGCCCCAGGATACCAGCTCCAGCAGAACGACGACAGCCCCGTAAAGCACGAGAGGATGGTACTGAAAGCTCATGCGCAGATCGCCGTAGAGAAGTTTCCTCACGGCTCTCGTCCCTCCGCATCCCGGGCAGTACAGCCCGGTCAGGGAATGGAAGGCGCAGGGCATTCCGATGCCCAGCAGTTTTTTTATAAAGCCAAAGACCTCATGAATCATTTTCGTCTCTGCCCTGATCAGTCTGCTAAATCAAACGCGTCATGGACGGTTCTCATGGCCCGGTTCACGTCTTCTTCCGCGATGAGTACGGTAATTCTGATCTCTGACGTTGCAATCATCTTGATATTGACATTGGCGCTGTAGAGAGACTCAAACATCTTGGCGGCCACGCCCGGATTACTGGTCATTCCCGCGCCGATGATGGAGATCTTCGCCACGCCTTCCTCGCAGGCAATAGTCTGAGCCGTAAGGACCTCCCGGTTTTCATTCAGCAGCGTCATGGCCTCCTGCAGATCCGTTCTCGCCACGGTAAAGGAGATATCCTTTCTCTCTTCCCGGCCGATGGACTGGATGATGATATCCACGTTAATGTGGTGTCTCGCCAGCAGGTTGAATATTTTAAAAGCGATACCCGGTTCATTCTTCACTCCGATCACGGAGATACGGGCCACATTCTTATCCGCGGCCACACCGCTAACCAGCATTCTTTCCACTTTTGTTTCCTCCTTGATGATAGTACCTTCCGCCCTCGTAAGGCTCGATAAGACCACTAACTGAACTCCGTACCGCTTCGCCATCTCGACGGAACGGTTATGTAATACCTTGGCTCCCAGAGAGGCAAATTCCAGCATCTCGTCGTAGGATACCTCGGAAAGCTTTCTCGCATTGGGTACGATTCTCGGATCCGCTGTGTATACACCATCCACATCGGTGTAAATCTCGCAGGCGTCTGCATGGAGAGCCGCCGCAAGCGCCACCGCGGTAGTATCGGAACCGCCGCGTCCCAGAGTCGTTATGTCATCGTACTTGTTGATTCCCTGAAAACCGGTGATGATTACGATCTTTCTGGCATCCAGTTCATGGCGGATGCGCTCGGTATCGATCCGTTTTAACTTGGCCATGCCGTAGGCCGATGTGGTGTGCATGGCAACCTGTGCCGCGTTTAAGGACACGGCAGGCACGCCCAGCGCGCTCATGGCCATGGACATCAGCGCGACGCTGGTCTGTTCTCCGGTGGCCAGAAGCATATCCATCTCCCTCCTGGGGGGATTGGGATTGATCTCACGAGCCTTTGCAATTAAGCCATCCGTCGTCTTTCCCATAGCCGATAAGACGACCACGACCTCATTTCCTTTTTCATAATCCTCGATGCAGCGTCTTGCCACATTGTATATTCTGTCTTTATCCGCGACGGAACTTCCGCCGAATTTCTTTACGATTAACATGGATGCGGTCCTTTCTAAAAACTTTATACTTCCGCTCTGATCCGCTGTCTGATTCCGGACAGCTCCTTCGCCTTCTTCTCATACTCCGCTTCCGTCATGACATCAGTCACCACAGCGAATTCGTCCATATGATCCAGCTCGATCACTGTGACATCTCCGAATACCTTCTGAACCTCTGCCAGACGCTCCCCGGCAATCCCCTTGATCCGGATGAAGAACCGGCAGGAAGACGTCTCAATCGGGGCGATGGCAAGCCGGCTGTCATCCCAGCCCATCTCCACATGGCGGTTTCTGTTCTGAACAGCTTCGATGATATCAGCGATCACTGCGCTGGCTGTCGGAAGCATTCCCGCGCCGCTGCCATAGAACATGGAGGTTCCAAGCATATTGCCCTTCACCAGAATTCCGTTGAACACATCGCTCACAGAGTAGAGCGGATGGTCCTTGCCAATCATGACCGGCGCAACCCAGGCGTGAATCTCCCCATCCTTTATGCGGCTGGAGCCAAACAGCTTCACCGAGGTTCCCAGCTTCTCGGCATACTTAAAGTCCACGTCTGAGATCGAGGTGATGCCCTCCGTATGAATGTCTTCATAATCAACCTCATGGCCGGTCGCCATGGCGGTGAGAATCGCGATCTTTCTGCAGGTGTCGTGGCCTTCCACGTCGGCTTCCGGGTTTCTCTCGGCATAGCCTAAGTCCTGAGCCTCTTTTAAAGCGGATTCAAAGGTCTCTCCCTCTTTATCCATCTTCGTTAAAATATAGTTTGTCGTACCGTTTAAAATACCGGTAATCTCCTCGATCTCCTCCCCCGCAAGAGAGGTGTACAGCGGACGGATAATCGGAATACCGCCGCCCACGCTGGCTTCGAAAAAGAAGTTGACATTTTTCTCTCCGGCAATTCTTAAGAGCTCTGTCCCGTGTGCTGCAACCAGCGCCTTGTTGGAAGTGGCCACGTGCTTTCCTGCCTCTAAGCAGGCCTTCACGAAGGGATAGGCCGGATTCAGTCCGCCCATGGTCTCGATTACCATGGTAACCTCAGGATCATTCTCAATGACCGAAAAATCATGAACAATCTTATTCTCTACCGGTGTTCCCGGAAATTCTCTCAAATCGAGTACATATTTTACATTGACGGTATCGCCGGTTCTCTTTGTGATGGTTTCGCGATTCTTTTCCAAGATCTCTACCACACCGGAACCGATTGTGCCGTAGCCCATAACTGCAACATGAATCATAATTATCACTCCCTGGCTAATATTTTTACGTAGTGAACTCCGTGTTTCTCTTCCATGTCCTCTACCATCCTGGATACATTGCCCGTGCTTTCCAGGACTTCCACGCTTAAGGTCAGCGTAGCCACCCCATTTACCGGAATACTCTGATGGATCGTCAGGATATTGGCATGGTACACTGCCACAATATGCAGCAAATCGGATAATAATCCCGGCTCATCGTCCATCTGCATCACGAGTGTGATGGTCTTTCCCTTCGCGTTATCATAGAACGGAAAGATATCATCCTTGTACTTATAAAAAGAACTGCGGCTGATTCCCACACGATCAGTCGCCTCCTGAACGGTTATGACTCGCTCTGATTCCAAAAGCTTCTTAGCCTCGACCACCTTCAGTAATACTTCCGGCACGGCCTTCTGCTTCACCACGAAATATTTGCTCTTTTCTTCCATAAAAAAATATCTTCCCTTCTGTGTCCGCAATAGAAATACATCTGTGCTCATAGGGAAGATATTATCATATTTATTCAGGGTATGCAACTATTTTTTATAAAAATTTTAGAAATGGCAACGAAAGGGAATCCCTTTGTTCTATCGCAGCCTGCTACAGGGTATTGGTCCCCGTGCTGTCGTTTGCCTTCGCTCCAGTGCCGATCCAGCGCAGGTAAGCGTAGATAAACAGATCCAGCGCTCCGTCCAGCACGCTGTTCACGTTGCCAGTCTCGGCATTGGTCCGGTGATCCTTTACCATGGTGTATGGCTGCAGGACATAGGAACGAATCTGGTTGCCCCAGCCGATCTCCGTCACGTCGCCGCGGATATCGGACAGCTTCTCCGCATTCTCCTGCTGTTTTAACAGATACAGCTTTGCCTTCAGCATCTGC
Organism: Hungatella sp.; assembly: GCF_046966825.1. Classification (NCBI taxonomy): domain Bacteria; kingdom Bacillati; phylum Bacillota; class Clostridia; order Lachnospirales; family Lachnospiraceae; genus Hungatella; species Hungatella sp. The sequence continues at coordinate 17,693 of NZ_JBKVCZ010000008.1, forward strand.
ATGGCCTTGTCCTTGTTCTGGAACTGGGACCGTTCATTCTGGCACTGCACCACGATTCCGGTGGGAATGTGGGTAATACGGATAGCGGATGAGGTCTTGTTGATATGCTGGCCGCCCGCGCCGCTGGAACGGTACGTGTCGATCCTCAAGTCCTCTTCGTTGATATCCACATCCAGGTCCTCTTCGATATCCGGCATCACATCGCAGGATACAAAGGAGGTCTGACGCTTACCGGCCGCGTTGAACGGGGAGATCCGGACAAGCCTGTGAACGCCCTTCTCCGACTTTAAATATCCGAAGGCATTCTCTCCGTTGACCTGGATCGTGACCGACTTGATTCCAGCCTCTTCACCGTCCAGATAATCCAGTACTTCCACGGAATATCCCTTCTTCTCAGCCCAGCGGTTGTACATGCGGTAAAGCATGCTGCACCAGTCACAGGACTCGGTACCGCCGGCGCCGGCATTCAGCCTTAAAATGGCGTTATCGCTGTCATATTCGCCGGACAGGAGCGTGTTGATCCTCATCTCCTCCAGCTTATCCTTAAATTCCTTTAACATCTCTTCCACTTCGGGAACCACAGACGGGTCGTTCTCTTCATTGCCCATCTCGATCATCACGCCGATGTCCTCAAACTGCTGCTCCAGGTCTTTATAGCCATTTACAGTATCTTTTAAGTTCTTCGCCAGCTGTACGATCTTCGTGGACTTTTCCGGATCTTCCCAGAAGCCCGGTTCCTCCATGGATTTGTCAAGCTCATCAATCCTCTTTAACTTATTATCTAAGTCAAAGTGAATCCCTCACTTCCACTAATGGTTTTTCAAACGTAGATAATTCATATTTGTACTGGTCTAACTCTACCACTGTGTCACCCACTTTCTTATAATTAATTTTATTTAAAAAGGGTCCAACCTGTATCCTTTCGTCGGTTGAACCCTCTTCATTCAAAAGAATAATACAGACGCCTATATCACCTTGCGGCCGCAGCACTGTTTATATTTCTTACCGGAACCACATGGACACGGATCGTTTGGATAAATCTTGGTTTCGTTTCTCTTAACCGGTGCCTTGGCGGCGCTGTCGTCCTTGTTGGTCCCTGTTACCTTGGCCGCAGGCTCTCTCTCCACCTTCTGCTCGACACGGATATGCATTAAGATTCTCACGGTATCTTCGCGGATAGCTGCCGTCATCTCATCGAACATCTGATAGCCGCTCATCTTATACTCTACCAGCGGATCTCTCTGGCCGTAAGCCTGTAAACCGATGCCCTGGCGCAGCTGGTCCATATCGTCGATATGGGACATCCACTTGTTGTCGATGACCTTTAATAAGATGACACGCTCGATCTCACGGATCTGCTCCGCATCCGGGAACTCCGCTTCCTTCGTCTCGTAAAGCTTGATGGCTTCCTCTTTCAGCATATGCTTCAGTTCGTTCTTCTTGATCTTCTTATCTTCCGGAAGAACAACCGGCTTGATCGGAACGATCGGAAGAAGAAGCGTGTTCAGCTCGCCTAAATCCCATTCTTCCGGCATCTGCTCGTCAGTAATGGACAAATCGACCGCGTTCTCCACGATATCGGTTACCATCTTTAAGATTACGTCACGCATGTTGTCGCCATCCAGTACTTTCCGGCGCTCCGCGTAAATGACCTCACGCTGTTCGTTCATAACCTCGTCATACTTTAACAGGTTCTCACGAATACCGTAGTTGTTGGTCTCTATCTTCATCTGTGCCTTCTCGATGGCGTTGGAAAGCATCTTGTGCTCGATCTGCTCGCCTTCCGGAACGCCCAGTGCATTGAACATGCTCATCAGACGCTCGGAACCGAAAAGTCTCATTAAATCGTCTTCCAGGGAGATATAGAATCTGGACTCACCCGGGTCTCCCTGACGTCCGGAACGTCCGCGCAGCTGGTTATCGATACGGCGTGACTCATGACGCTCTGTACCGATGATCTTTAAACCGCCGCAGGCCTTGGCTTCATCGTCAAGCTTAATATCGGTACCACGGCCGGCCATGTTGGTGGCGATGGTAACAGCCTTGTGCACACCGGCGTCGGCTACGATCTCGGCCTCCAGCTCATGATACTTCGCATTCAGCACCTTGTGCGGAACGCCGCGGCGCTTTAACATGCCGCTCAACATCTCGGAGGTCTCGATGGTGATCGTACCTACCAGCACAGGCTGGCCTTTCTTATAAGCTTCTTCTACAGAATCGCAGACAGCTTTGAATTTTTCTTTTTTCGTCTTGTAAACCGCGTCTTCCATATCAATACGGGCGATCGGCCTGTTTGTCGGAATCTCGATCGCATCCATACCGTACGTATTACGGAATTCTTTTTCCTCCGTAAGAGCAGTACCGGTCATACCGGATTTCTTCGCATATTTATTAAAGAAGTTCTGGAACGTGATGGTCGCAAGCGTCTTGCTCTCTCTTCTGACGTTTACATGCTCCTTCGCCTCAATGGCCTGATGCAGACCGTCGGAATACCGTCTGCCCGGCATGATACGTCCGGTAAACTCATCAACGATCAGTACTTCGTCATCCTTTACCACATAATCCTTGTCACGGAACATCAGATAGTTGGCACGAAGAGCCAGAATGATGTTGTGCTGGATCTCCAGGTTCTCAGGGTCGGATAAGTTCTCCAGATGGAAGAACTGCTCCACCTTGGCCACGCCCTGCTCAGTCAAGTTTACAACCTTGTCCTTCTCATCAACGACGAAATCTCCGGTCTCCTCGATCTCCTCGCCCATGATGGCCGCCATCTTGGAGAATTCTCCGGATGCCTCACCGCGCTCTAACTGACGGGCCAGAATATCACAGACCTCGTAAAGCTTCGTGGACTTTCCGCTCTGTCCGGAAATGATAAGCGGTGTTCTTGCCTCATCGATCAATACAGAGTCCACCTCATCGATGATTGCGTAATCAAGTTCTCTCAATACCATCTGTTCTTTATAGATGGCCATATTATCTCTCAAGTAGTCAAATCCAAGCTCGTTGTTCGTAACATAGGTAATATCACAGTTATAGGCTTCACGTCTCTCATCCGAAGTCATGGAGTTTAACACCACGCCTACCTTCAGTCCAAGGAATTCATGAACTCGTCCCATCCACTCCGCATCACGCTTTGCCAGGTAGTCGTTGACCGTAACGATCTGTACTCCTTTTCCGGCCAGTGCGTTTAAATAAGCCGGACAGGTAGATACGAGGGTCTTACCTTCACCTGTTCTCATCTCGGCAATACGTCCCTGATGGAGAACGATGCCGCCGATTAACTGTACACGGAAGTGTTCCATATCCAGGACTCGTCTTGCTGCCTCTCGAACCGTTGCATATGCCTCCGGCAAAATATCGTCGAGGGTCTCACCTGCTGCCAGCCTTTCTTTAAAAAGCCGTGTGTTGTCCCTCAGCTCCTCATCCGTCAGTGCGATCATCTTCGGACGGAGTGCCTCTATCTTATCTACAATCGGATTGATTAACTTTAATTCTCTTTCACTATGAGTTCCAAATACCTTTTGAACGAGGTTCATGATTCATTCTCCTACTCTTCTTACTAAATAAACACAGTATAATCCTGTATATTGTAGCACTAACTCATTTTTAATTCAATGAATTCATAAAAAATTAACATTCTGCTAATAGTTCGGACATTCTTACACCCGGTTGGGGCGTCTGACCGGCACCACAATTCGACAAAATCAATGTATATTATGGTAAACCTGGCAAGTTGCACAAAAAATCTGTTCGATTTTCTACTTATCCACATTATCCACATCTTTCTGTGCACATTTCCCCCATTTTTATCCCCACCCACAAACCCAATATTTAGGGCAAAAACGACTTATACACCGAGTTATCCACATTATCCACATCTTTTCGCCGGAAATCCCCTTTTTCCACCAGACACGTTTTTCCCTTTCAATTTTTGTATACTTGTCATAAACTTACTTATTTCGACAAAAAATACAATTTTTCCCTTGACTTTTTTGTACCCCAATATATAGTTTCTCAATATTTTGGGCATTTATAAGTAGAAACATTTTACAAAAAATTTAGATTAATTGTCTTGATATTTTCGTAACATAATTGAATTTTTCAAATAAATATGGTATACTGATAACATCTCAAGAAAAAGGAGCTGAAGACTTATGCGTTTTACAATTACAGGAAGAAATATTGAGGTAACACAGGGGTTGCGCGAAGCAGTCGAGGACAAGCTTGGTAAACTGGACCGTTTCTTTGCACCCGCGACAGAAGCTGTAGTAAGACTCAGCGTACAGAAAGATATTCAGAAAATCGAAGTAACAATTCCGGTGAAAGGACATATAATCAGAGCAGAAGAATCAAGCAGTGATATGTACGTATCCATCGATCTCGTAGAAGAGATCCTGGAACGCCAGTTGAAAAAATATAAAAACAAGCTGATTGATAAGAAACAATCCGCACCTTCCTTCTCAGAAGCCTTCTTACAGGAAGACGCTTCCGCAGAAGAAGAAATCCAGATTGTAAAGTCCAAGAAATTTGCAGTAAAACCCATGGATCCTGAAGAAGCCTGCGTACAGATGGAGCTTCTCGGACACAACTTCTACGTATTCTTAAATGCGGATACCGAGGAAGTAAACGTGGTTTATAAGAGAAAAGGCGGAACATACGGTCTCATTGAACCGGAGTTCTGATCGAAGATAGGTTTTAAGTAAGCATAAGGGTTCCGGATATCCGGAACCCTTATTTTTTTCGGTATGGCCTGTGCTCTGACCTGCGCTTCTATATTTCCTCAAAGCTGGCGAAGCCGCCGTTATGGGTCTTCTTCGCCTGGTATAATGCCTCGTCGGCTGCCTTGAACAGTTCCGTGTAACGCCCTCCCCTGCGGGCTGTCACTGCGCCGGCCGACAGTGTGATGGCAGGCATGTTCCGCTTCCCGGCCTCTTTGGCAATCGATGCGTTGATGTCCTCCATAATGGTTCTGGCCACATCGTAATTATCCGTATTGGATACGAAGATGGCAAACTCGTCCCCGTGCAGCCTCGACGCAAGGTCCACGGTCCTGATTCGTCCGATGATCATCTGCGCGGACAGCCTGATCACCTCGTCCCCGACGCTGTGACCGTAATTGTCATTGACACGTTTGAAGTGGTCGCCGTCAATCATGATCAGAATTCCGCTGTCCTTCTCATCCATGGTATCCAGCTGCTCTCCCACCTCTGTCTGGAATGACTTGAAATTCATCAGGCCGGTCAGATCATCGACCGCGGCCGCCTTCTGTGCGGCCGACAATGCCAGCTCCAGCCGTTTCTGTATCTGCCCCATCTTTACGTAAGCCGCACGCAGCTCCTGATTTCTCAGTTCTCTTCCCACGCTGCCCAGAACGTAAATTAAGATGAGTTCCATCACCAGAAACGGTACCAGCCAGGTGCCGACGGTGGCCTTCAGCATGGTCACTTCCGGTACGAGAACCATCATGCCGCAGTCCGCTGTCTGATGATTATAGAGGTAGTACCGGTTTCCATCCATGGTGACCGGCTTCGCGGACCCGCTCATATCACCGGAGGTCTTGCCCCATTCGCTGAGTCTTTGGCGAAACTCCAGAAATGCAGCGGCCGACTCCCGTTTTTCTTCTGCTTTGGCGATTTCTTCGGACTTGGCCGTGTCTTCTGCCCCAACAGCGTCTTCTGTGCTGTCTGTGTCCTCTGCCCTGGCCGTTTCGGCGCCGCTATCCATTTTCAGAGCATCCAGCTCCGCCTGTGCGTCTTCCAGATTCTGCGCCGCCTCTTCCAGCGAAATCTGTAAGTTTCCTCCCAGATAACCGGGTACCGTGCTGCCTACCACGGTGCCTGCGCCGTCATAGATCAGGATCTGTTCCTGCTGGAACTGCTCCATGGAGGAGACCAGATTCTGAATGTCCTCCATCTTGATGTCATAGGCGAAGACCGTTTCCCCATCGGCCTGCAGCTGGGAAATGGTCGTCAGGATATAGTGGTTGGCGTAGCTCATGTAAGGCGGTGTGAAGACGATCTCCCCTTTGCCCGCCACAGCGTCCTGATACCATGGCCGTTCTGTTACCACATAACCGGAATCTTCATAGACGGAATAGGGCGTGTCCCAGCTGTATAAGTACTGCCCCTTGTAATACATGTAAAGTCCGTCATACGTCTCCCCCACGATATTGAGGAGAGAGGCATCCATCCCTTTTAAATAGGCGCGCACGGAGTCCGGATCCGGCTCATGTTCGATTTCACGTGCCATCATGTGTGCAAAAAGCTGGAAGGAGCGTTCATACGTCTCCATGATTCCTCCAAACTGTACCTCCGTCTCGGCTGCCTGATCAAACAGCTTCTGATTCACCGCCGCTTTTTCTCTCACGGCCAGAAATGCAATGGATATGAGGTTGACCATTAAAAACACCACCACAAAAACAATCTTCCGCCTCCATAACGGCTGTTTTCCCCGCTGCATATGTAATATCCCCCCTGTTATTTTTCCATTAAAACGCACCAATGCGCCTGAATGGAATCAGGCGCATCTGGTAAACGTCTGTTTTAAGAATTGACCGTAAGATAGCGTTCCACACTGGTGATGGCGTTTGCTCCGTCCGCCACAGCAGTGGATACCTGTCTTAACTGCTTTGTTCTCACATCTCCGGCTGCGAAGATACCGGGAACCGATGTCTCACAGTCCTCTCCCGCCTTAATGTATCCGTGATCCATCTCCACAAGGCCGTCGAAAGCGCTGCTCTGCGGATGGATTCCCACTGCGATGAACACGCCGTCAACCGGAAGCTCCCCGGAGGCTTCCGTCTTCACATTCCGGATTGTAATGGATTCCACCTGGTCTGCTCCGTTAATCTTCTCCACTACGGTATCCCACAGCACTTCCACGTTATCCAGTGAGAACAGCTGGGTCTGAAGAGTCCTGGCGCCGCGCAGTTCGTCTCTGCGGTGAATCAGATATACCTTTTTACACATTCTGGAAAGGAAGATCGCATCCTCGATGGCAACATCTCCGCCTCCGGTCACGGCTGTCACACGGTTGCGGAAGAATGCTCCGTCGCAGGTGGCGCAGTATGACACGCCCATTCCGGTCAGCTCCTCTTCGCCCGGGACCGCCAGCTTCCTGTGGCTGGCGCCGGTCGAGATGATGACAGTCCTCGTCGTATAGCTTTCCTCCGCGCAGGTTACGGTAAAGAGGCCGTCCGCCTTCTCCACACGCACCACATCATCGGTCACGAATTCCGCGCCCAGTTTATCCGCGTGCTCCCGGAACTTCATGCCCAGGTCGTATCCGTTGATTCCCGGAAGCCCCGGATAGTTATCCACCTCGTAGGTGTTGAGCACCTGGCCGCCGCTGGCAACCTCTTTTTCAATGACAACGGTCTCCAGCTCCGCACGCTTGGCGTAGATTGCCGCCGTAAGTCCTGCCGGACCTGAACCGATAATTACCACATCGTAAATCTTTCCCATTTAATTTCCATCCTTCCTGTATCATTTCTTCCGCCGCGGTACGCAATCCCACGATTCCGCCGCCGGGAATATTTGTCATGAAATAATTCATAGTCTCATTATATCGCACTCTCTTCTAAGTATGCAATGTTTTCTTTTGTGACTAAGTCTCAAATCCTATTGAATTAAAAAATTACCTTTGGTAAAATAGAGGTGACGGAAGACGGGATCGATCCGGCTTACCAGGATTAAAAGAAAGGGTGATTTTCATGGCAAAAAAAACAGTGCTGGTTACGGGCGCTTCCAGAGGAATCGGAAAAGCCATTGCGGTAAAATTTGCAAAAAAAGGATATAATGTGGTAATCAACTGCCTTCACAGCGAAGAGAGACTCCTGCAGACGAAAAAAGAGCTGGAATCGTATCAGATTTCCTGCCTCGCCTACATGGGCGACATGGGCGACATGGAGCAGTGCCGGATTCTGTTCGATCAGATCCGGAAGCAGTTTGGAACGCTTGACGTCCTGGTAAACAACGCGGGGATTTCCTATATCGGCCTCTTACAGGACATGAGCACGGAATCCTGGGACCGGATCATACGGACCAATTTAACCTCAGTCTTCAACTGCTGCAAACTGGCCGTTCCCGGTATGGTGGAGAAGAAGCAGGGAAAGATCATCAACATTTCCTCCGTATGGGGCGTCTCCGGCGCTTCCTGCGAGGTCGCCTACTCAGCGACAAAGGGCGGAATCAACGCCTTCACCAAGGCGCTGGCCAAGGAGCTGGCTCCCAGCAACGTCCAGGTGAACGCGGTTGCGTGCGGCGCCATTGATACGGAGATGAACCGTTTCCTGGAAGAGGACGAACTCATCGCCCTGATCGAAGAGATTCCCGCCGGACGCCTTGGACAGGCGGAGGAGGTGGCCGATCTGGTCTACCACCTGGGATATAAGAATTCTTATCTGACCGGTCAGATCATTGGGTTGGATGGGGGATGGATTTAGAGGTGTAAGGGAAAAGGAGTACGGCGGCTTATTATTTGCGCGGTACTCCTTTTTTAGTAATTTTTCATGTTTTTTATGTAATTCCTGGTATTAATTCCTCTCCCTCTTGCTGCTTGACTTTTAATACTCATAACCTGCGTATGAGTATTCCTTTCATATAATCGGTTTCGTTATGCGTTTGATAAACGATATCCTTTTCAGCTTCTGTACAGCCAATCAGGATTTTTATTTCCGAATCACGTTTCATTAAATCAACAATGCACATGATTGCATCAATTTGCTTTCTTTCATCTGTTCCCACCCATACATCGATGCCTCCTCCATCCATTGAAGACGTATTCTCTAAATAACCGTAATCAACTCTGTAAACAAAATCGGGAAACCTCGGATGAGCCGTTCCTTTTGGTCTATCTATAACAATTTTTGATTCACTCACGATTTTATCAATCGCATTCCAAAAACCATCACTTGTTTCCATAGCCCCACCTCGCAGCATCATGTTTTCTTAAATCACTACTTTTACGCTAACTCCTTCTTTAAGTAAACCATATCCACAAGCTGTATCCCATCCTCAAACATCGGATGGTCATAGTTGTCTGTAAAAAAGTTATGAATCCTGTGAGAAAGGCAAAAACCATTCTTCTCGTAAAAATGCAGAATAAAAGGGAGATCGCCGGTTCCCACAATCATGGTCTTATACTTCTCTTTATAAAATTCTGATATATACTGAATGAGCCTGCTGCCATATCCCTTACCGTGCCACGCTTCATATGTAGCGATATTTTTAAGTTCACATGTATCAGGGCTCTCACCCGTGACCACGCATATGCTTTTCAAGCCGTCATCGTACAGGGCAAACAGATCTCCTCGTTCCAGATATTTATCTATCATGGACTCCTGCTCATCCGCAAGCAGAAGCAAATCCATGAACTGTTTTTTATTTTCTTCTATGCGTTTAATTTCCATAGACTCCCTCATAAACTCATTTGCTTAAGTCTCCAAGTATCTCCTTCTCCGCAAATAACGCTGTAGCCCCGCCCGTATGCCAGAATACCACATTACTTCCGGCCGGAACCTTTTTAGTCCTAATGTAATCCAGCATACCCGCAAAGGCTTTTCCCGTATAGACCGGGTCTGTGAGAAGCCCTTCCTTCACCGCCAGAAGCTTAATCGCCTCGGAGGCCGCCTCGTTGGGAATCTCATAGCCGGGCAGATAATAGTTTAAATCGGTGCAGATATCCCGCTCCGCATCCACCGTGATTCCGGCTCCGATCAGCTTTAGGCTCTCATTGGCCAGAGCGGCCGTCCGCTTCGGATACTCCGGGTCCTTGGCGCTGACATTGATGGAAATGATCCCAGTCTCAGAACCGACCAGGTTCCGTCCTGCGGCCAGACCAGCCATCGTACCGCCGGTTCCGGTGGCATGGAAGACGTAATCGGCCTGGATATCCATGGCGGACAGCTGCTTCTCCAGCTCCACGTATCCCTCGATGAATCCCACAGATCCCACCGGGCTGGCTCCGCCCATGGGTACCTCATAGCAGACGTGTCTGCCGGCTTCCTTATTTAAGCGGGCCATGTGTTCTCTCGCAAGAATGACGGCCCGGTCTTCCGCCTCTTCCTCTGTCTCTCCCGCCTGAATCTCCACGATGTGAACCTCGGCGTCCATGATGCGGTCCAGAAGCAGGTTGGCCCTCAGATCATCCTCATCCGGCTTCACAATGGCGACCAGATACAGCACCGGTTTTAAACCGCAGCGCCGGCACGCGGCCGCCGTCTGCATGGCGTGGTTTGACTGGGTCGCCCCAAAGGTGAAGACGTACTCACAGCCGCGGCTCATGGCGTCCCCCATCAGATACTGGAGCTTGCGCACCTTATTTCCCCCGAACAGGCTCATGCCGGTAAAATCGTCACGCTTGATATAGAGGTTCACTCCCAGTTCCTTAGAAAGCCGGTCCAGCCGGTAAAACGGCGTCGGGAAAAATCCCAGTTCCGCCTTGGGAAGTTTTTCAAATAATTTCTCCGCTTCTTTTGCTGTCATACTCATTGCTTTTTTGCTCCTTCCATTCTGGCAATAATCTTTTTAAAAGATACGCTGAACATGGCCACGGTAACACAAACAGCGCAGAAATCTGCGACCGGTTCGGCTAAGAACACGCCCATAGTCTGATTCTCCATAAAACGCGGAAGAATAAAGATTAGCGGGATCAGTAAAAATACCTTGCGCAGCAGCGCCAGAAATACGGATACCTTGGCATTTCCCAGCGCAATAAAGGTCTGCTGGCAGGCCACCTGTGCACCGAACATCAGGGAAACCGCCATATAAATCCGGATCGCCCAGCGCGTATATTCCGTCAGCGCGGCATCGCTGGTAAAGATCATGATGAAAATCTGCGGGAAGAACATGGACAGCGCCCACAGAAGCGTGGAATAGCCAATACAGCAGAGGAACAGGATCTTAAACGTCTTCTTCACGCGGTCCGCGCTGCCAGCCCCATAGTTAAAGCTGACGATGGGCTGGGAGCCCTGGGTCAGTCCCTGAAGCGGAAGCATGGAAAACTGCATGACACTGCTCAGTATCGTCATGGCGCCTACCGCCACGTCTCCGCCGTAGCGAAGCAGGGATGAATTGAAGCAGACGGACAGGATGCTTTCCGTAAACGCCATGATAAACGGCGATGTTCCCAATGCCATACAGGGAAGAATAATGCCTGCCTCCAGCTTCAGGCTCTTCTTTTTGATGCGCAGCGAGCTCTTCTCCGAAGTGAGGAAGCGCAGCACCCAGATGGAGGAGACCGCCTGGGAAAGGATTGTCGCCAGCGCGGCCCCCTTCACGCCCATATTCAGACCGAATATAAAGATAGGGTCCAGAATAATGTTGCAGACAGCTCCGATCAGCACGGTATACATGCTGGTCTTGGCGTAGCCCTGGGCAGTGATAAATGCATTCAGCCCCAGCGCCAGCTGTACGAAAATGGTTCCCAGCGCATATATCTTCATGTAATCCCAGGCATACCCGATCGTATTTTCACTGGCCCCGAACAACAGCAGGATGGAACGCCCGCAGAACAGGAAGACTGCAGTCAGGATCAGGGCAAGCACCACCAGCATCGTGGTACAGTTACCCAGGATCTTCTCCGCCTTCTCCTTCTCATTTCTCCCCATCATGATAGAGGAACGCGGCGCGCCTCCCATACTGATAAAATAGGCAAATGCGGTGATCGCCATGATAACCGGCATCGTAACGCCGACTCCCGTCAGGGCTGCCGCTCCGACTCCCGGAATATGGCCGATATACATACGGTCTACCATGTTGTACATAACATTGATCACCTGTGCCGCAATGGCGGGCATAGACAGCCGGAAGAGCAGCTTTCCGACGCTCTCGGTCCCCAGTTCATTCTCTTTTCCTTTTTTCGGTTCCATTTATTTCATTCCTTTCAAGATATCGTCAAGATTCTGATTGATTACCTTAGTCGTACGCGCCATGGCCTCCATATCTTCCCGCGGTACGCCATCATACAGCTTTCCTGCAAATTCCTGGCGGCATTTTCTGAGTCTCGTCACAATGTCGTCGCTTTTCTCCGTCAGGGACAGATGAATGAGTCTCCTGTCCTTTAAATCCTTTCCCGCCTTTAGATAGCCTCTCTCGCACAGTGTCTCCACGGATTTCGCCACAAGTCCCTTGGAAATATTGCGGAAATGAGCGATATCCGACGCGCTGTCATAACCGGGATTGTTGGCCAGAAACATCAGTACCACGATTTCGTTGGGGGTAAAACAGTATTCCGCCACTTCCAGGGCACACAATTTTCTGTATACCTTGTCTATCTTTGCATAGTAGGCAAAGTAGCCCTCATCTTTCTGCTCCATGATTTCACCTTTCTAATATTGTTCATTTTTGAACTGTTCACTTTTGAATTATATACAAGAAATTCTCTTCTGTCAAGGAAAAAGACCCCGCCTTCCCGATACGGCCCATAAGCGGGGCTTCCATCGGGAAGACAGAGTCTTCCTGTCACTGCTGTTTTATTGTATTTCGTCCATCTCCACTTCCGCGCTCGGGGCGTTTACCTTGACGCTGCGGATTCCGTTCCGGCAGCTGGCCTTCGCGGTGTATGCCTGGGATTCCAGGATTATCTGCCCGCTCGTTTCAAGGAGCCGGAAGCAGTATCCCCCCTTCTGATCCTGATAAATCTCAAATTTCGGATTCTTTTGTGCCAGATATCCTCTGACGGTCTGGTCTTCAATCTCCGCCGCCTCTGCGCACCGGATCACGCTCTCGATGCCGTCCACGCATGCGTCCTTTTTCGTATAGATCTCCGATGTCCCGATCGTCTCCCCGTTGGCGGCCTTTAAATGAAAATCGTAGCCGGAATTTTTCCTGTAGATTACAAATTTCCCCATTGCTGGACCTTCTTTCGTCCTTTTTTATGGGGATTATAGCATACGTGAGCGAAGGCCGGCATCTATTTACAGAAAACATCTTATTTTTACCGTTTTGTTATCTTCCGGTCTCCCGGTACAGCTGTCACTCGGTGACAGGAATACCACCTCTGTCGATTCCCCATACCTTTCGCATTTCCATCAGCCGGTCAACCTGACTTCTGTTCAGAGTTCCGCTGCTTCCCAGCATTTTCAAATACAGCTGAATTCTGGCGCACTGTTCCACGGATTCCATGAAATAAAAAGACTGGTACACATCTTTTCCCCAACTCAGCGCCCCATGATTAGCCAGAAGCACGGCATTGTAATCATGAATAAACGGGGCGATGGATTCCGGTACTTCTTCCGTTCCCGGAAGGGCGTACGGTGCAACCGGGACCACCCCCACTGCCATCACGGCTTCCGTTAGAATTGCCCGTTTTAAGGGAATCCCTGCCGCCGAAAACGCGGTCGCAAACGGAGGATGGAGATGCGTAACACCATGAATCTCCGGATCTTCCCGGTAGATTCTCAAATGCATCTTCATCTCTGAGGAAGGTTTCCCCTCTGTCAGCACTCTGCCGTCCAGCGATACCTTCACCATCATATCGTCCGTCATATACCCTTTGGAGACACCGGAGGGAGTAATCAGAATCGTATCCGCTGAAATCCTGCAGCTGATATTGCCGTCATTGGCCGCAACATAGGCACGCTCATAAGAACGCCTTCCCAGGTCTGTCAGTACGCTCCTGGCTTCTTTTTCTGTCATATACCCCATACTTACTGCCCTCCTATTTCTATTACAGCCTTATTTCTTCTGAATCGTCCAATCAGCTCAATGGTGAACTGGATCATATAACCATTTACCAGCATGGAGACCACCGTGGCGCCTCCCAGCTTTCCTCCCAGAAGAAAACCGGTGATGGAAAGCAGTATATCGATGGTTATTCTTGTCACATTGACATTCTTTTTAAGCTTTCCGGATAAATACATCATCATGGCATCCATTCCTGCCTCGCCAAGCCCCGCCGCCACATACGTTCCGATCCCCACCCCCATGAGAATCAGACCGGCCAGCAGGCACAAAAGGCGTCCCGCCGCAGTTCCTCCTCCCGTACAGATCACCGGGGAAAACCACTTGATAAATGCACCTACCAGCACGCTGTTTAAGATAGAACCGATTCCGATCCGTTTCCTGTCGATAAAGAACAGAAGGATAATGATGGAAATCATCAGCACCTGGGATGTGGTTCCCAGAGACAGGTGCAGAACGCGTCCCAGTCCCGCCTGAAACAGTGACAGCGGGTCCAGTCCAAAGTCTGCCTGGACAAACAGATCAATGCTGGCTCCCATCATCATGGAACCAACGATGACCATCAGAATTTCTTTCCATTTTTTAATCATATCGTGTCCTCATCGCGCAATGGCTTCGCCGCAGCGCCGTCTGATGGCGGCTTCGGCGTCCGGATATCCGGCGCACAGCGTTTCCATATCACCATGTTCGTAATCCTCCGGCAGATACGCCGGTGCCATCGTCGTTCCCGCCAGACAGTATTTCCCGCCGTGAGCCACAACCGACCCCTGCCATACGCCTGCCGGAACCCGAAACTGCGGGACTTCCCCATCAGACAGACGTGTCCCCAGAACTTTGATCTCCGATGTTCCATCCGGATACAGGAGAAGAAGCTCCAGCCCATCCCCCATATAGTAATGGTAGATTTCATCGGTTTTCAGCCTGTGCATATGGGAAAAGGAGTGTTCCGTCAAAAGATAGTAGATGGAGCTGTAAGACTCCCTTCCCGCAGCGTCCTTCTCACCGGCATAGAGATACCGGTACATGCCGCCTTCTCCAGTGAGCGGTACGAGTTTCAGTTCCTCAATTATAGATTCTATCATTCGACCACAACCCACTTTCCATCCGAATCCGCACTCTCAAGCATCGCATTACAGAGCTTCACAATATCCCTTCCCTCAAAAAAGGTAGGATAAACCGGTGCTTCCGACACACAGCCCCGCTTTACATCATCATAAAAGCTGTCCACAAGACTTCGGAAGGTATCCATAAAACCGTTGCCAAAACCGAAGATCTCCGAGTTCACACCGCTTCCCTTGACAGCCGTGTTCAGGATATTGTTGTCCTCTGAATTCCACCACAGATTCTTCTTTTCTCCTGTCACCTCCAGGGTGATCCGGTTGATTCTGCCCTGGGACACTTCTGATAAGAGCACCGTTCCGATCGCTCCGTTGTCAAATTTTAAATTAATGGCTGCCGCATCTTCGGAGCAGACCTCCATCGTCTCCGTCCGTTTTCCATCTCCGGAATCCGGATACATGATACGGTCTTCCACATACCGGTTCGGGTAAAAACGCCCGAAGTTGGCGGAAAGCGCCTTCACCTTCCGGCCGGAAATATACTGGGCAATATCCAGCCAGTGCGTCCCGATCTCCGTCACTGCGCGCATCCGGCCCGCCAGAACCGTGTTGTATCGCCAGTCCACAGGCGCAGGAAATGCATTGAACTCCTGCAAATAGTTACCGTGGATCACATTTACACGGCCGAATTCTTCCGATTCCACCAGTTTTCTTGCCTTCTGACATGCCATATGGAATCTGACGTTAAAATTAATTGCGCAGACCACTCCGCACTCTTTCGCACGCCTGGCCAGTTCCTCCGCCTGGCTGTCCTCAAAGCACAGAGGTTTTTCGCACAGCACGTTCTTCTTATGGTCCAGAAGCTCCATAACCATATCGTAATGGAGGTTCGGCGGTGTGCACACATGGACGGTTGTAATCTCATCATCGAAAAGAATGGAAGAATCCGTTCCCCACTTTTCAATGGAGAATTCTTCGGCAAATGCCTTTGCCTTCTCCTCACTGACATCGACGATAGCTCCTATTAAAATTCCGCTGGCCTTCAGCGCTTCCGCATGGGTATGGGCAATGTTGCCGGCTCCCCAGATTCCTGTCTTCATATGATTCTGCCTCCTTATACTTCCACCTTAATAATACTTTCCAGCGCAATTGTAATCTCATCTTCCACGGCCTTCGCCATCTTCTCCGGATAGTGATCAAACTCCTCGGAGCCTACAAATTCGAAGCATGGGCCATCTGCCGCTACAATACAGCCGGATTTTATGCCTCTCACCGATGCGATAACAAAGAGGACCGATGCTTCATTTTCCATAGCCAGAACTCCGGCTTCCGAAAACAGCCGGTTATTTGTAGGCATCAGACCGGTATAGAACAGACCCGATGTCGTGATGATTCCGGTTCTCGCTTCCGGATTAATTTCCTTTGCCGCTTCCTGCATGGCCGCTACCACATCCATGGACGCTATCGCCGGATAGGAAATCGGAATAAACTGAGGAGTGATTCCGTCGTCCCGGCACGCGGCCGTGGCGATAATCAGCGCTCCCTGGGGCATATCTTTCTGTAAAGTCCCACAGGTTCCAACACGGATAATAACTTTTGCTCCGCCCAGAATCAGTCCTTCAAAGCTTACAGAGGCTCCGTTTCCCCCCACGCCATGGGATGATACCGTCACAGGCACTCCCTTGTAGGTTCCGTTAAAGGTCCAGTATTCCCGGCTCTTTGCCACTACTTCCACGTTTTCCAGCCGTTTTGATATCTTTTCCGCCCGGGCGGGATCACCGCAGGCGATGACTCTCTCTGCAATTTTGTTATAGGGAATATCTATAATTGGTACAATCTTCTCCATTTTTTATCTTCCTTTCTCATCAGGCCACTGCTGCTCTTCTCTTATCATTCATTTTTTTATAAGAGTAAATTACAAGTACAATTACTGTTACAATATACGGAATGGTGCTGACCAGCTCCGTCGGAATTCCCATATTCTGCGTTCCCGGATTGACCGCGAAGGCATCTGCAACTCCGAACAGCAGGCAGACAAGCAGTGTCGGCACCGGTTTGTTGCCTCCCAGCGAGGCGGCGGCAATCGCAATGAAGCCTCTGCCTGCCGTCATATCTTTTACAAAGTACGATACGTAACCCATGGACATGTAGGCGCCCCCCATAGCTGCCAGCATGCCGCTGATTGCCAGAGCAATATATTTCACCTGCAGCACATGCACGCCCACAGACTCCAGCGCTTCCGGATTCTCGCCGCAGCTTCTGATATGAAGCCCCAGAGAGGTCTTATATAAGAATATACTGAGTACAATGATCAGCAGGACAGCCACATATGTCAGTACATTGTGCCCGGACACCACAGTTCCCAGGACCGGAATATCCTTAATCACAGGAATATTCACCTGAGGAAGCACACCGCTCTTTAAAGACGAAGATATCCCTTTCTCCCCTACCGCCAGATACAAAAGAAATACGGTTCCTCCAGCGGCCGTCAGGTTATAGGCAATGCCTGTAATGGTCGGATCTGTTTTTAGCTTAGTAACAATAAAGCACATTAAAATTCCCAGCAATGCGCCTACGACGACGGCCGCCGTAAAGCCAAGAAATGCATTGCCTCCAAACGCAGCGCTGGCTACTACGCCAATCAGGGCGCAGGTCAGCATCATTCCCTCAATTCCAATGTTTGTAACACCTGCTAAATCCGCTACCAGATAAGACATGGACGCATACAAAATCGGTGTCGTCATGCGGATGATCGAAAACAGGAAGCTGACCGATGTAACAATCTCCAATATTTTCATTTTGCTCCTCCTTTATGCGTCAGCCGCTTCTCTCGTCATTTTCACAGTCAGTTTCTTCTTATATCCGGCAAGGAAACCGGTAGCTGCAATCAGGATAATGATCACGCCCTGTATGATGGACACCACTTCATTCTGCACATCGGTTCCACGGCTCATGATATCGGATCCGATTCTTAAATAAGCAAGAAGAAACGCTCCAACCGGAACAAACTTCGGGTTGTTTCTCGCAATGATAGCGATGATCAGACCATCCCAGCCATATCCTGACCGCCACTCCCAGTTAAAACGCTGCTGTGATCCCATCATATAGGCTGCTCCGCCCAGACCGGCAATGGCACCTCCAATAATCTGGGACAGGAGTATCGTCCCCGTCACTCCGATGCCAGAATACTTCGCAAAGTTTTTGTTCTCCCCACACATGCGGATGGCATATCCCCATTTTGTATGGTACAGGAACAGCCATGCAGCAATCACAAGGACCACCGCGATCACAAGTCCGAAATGGATACCTCTGGTAAATTCAAACAGCCTTGCCGTCTTCGCAAATTTCAGGGAAGCTACGTGTGTGCTCTTTGGGTCCTTCATATAAGTCTTTAAGAGGAAATCACCAATATAGAAGGTAATGTAGTTTAACATCAGAGAGGAAACAATTTCGTTTGCCTCAAACTTCAGTTTTAAAATCGCCGGCAGAAATGCGATCAGTGCTCCGGCGGCAAGTCCTGCAAACAGGGCTGTAAAAGCATGAATTCCAGGTCCCATCTTAAGCAGGGTCGCCGCCAGGGCAGCCGCAAGACCTCCCGCATAGAACATGCCTTCCACTGCAAGGTTGTAAACCTTCGTCTGGAGAATGAATGTAACCGCCAGTCCCGTGAACAGCAGCGGAGTCATAAGCTCAATAATATTGGCAATATAACGGAATGAAGTAAGCGGGGCCACAAAGAACTTGTAGATGGCCTCCAAAGGCTGACTGCTCACCAAAAAGATGATTACTACCGCAAATACAACGGCAATTCCGACAGCCAGAAGGGTTCTTAACAGTTCAAACCGGGACATGATTTTATTCTTATTCTTCACAGCAGGCCCTCCTTAAGTCTTCCTCCGACTGGTGCTTCACGCCGAGCATATAATATCCCAGCTCTTCTTCAGTCATTTCCTTGGCCTGGGGGAAGTATCCTGATATTTTCCCCTGGCACATGACAATAATGCTGTCCGAAAGTTCCAGAATTTCATTCAAATCCGCGGAAACCAGAAGGACTGCGCAGCCTCTGTCACGGATTTCCACAATTTTTTTGTGAATAAACTCAATCGCGCCCACATCGACGCCGCGCGTCGGCTGATCTGCAATCAGAATCGACGGTTCTGCCGAAAACTCCCGCGCTACGATCACTTTCTGCATATTTCCACCCGACAGCATGCCAATCTCATCAAGAGGACTTCCGCAACGAATATCGTAATCACGAATCCCTGCCTCCACCCAGCGGTCGATCTTCTTTTTATTCAGAAACAGCCCGGAATTCACTTCCTCGGAATCACAGATACTGGAAATCATATTTTCCCGGATAGTCACGTGTCCCGCGGCCCCATAGACCATGCGGTCCTCCGGAATATAGGACATCCCCTTTCGCCTGATCTCCTTGACAGAACAGCCCGCCGTCTGGTCCGTACCGATCATCACTTCTCCGTTTCGTTTGTCCAGATGCCTCATACCGGTAATCAGTTCCACCAGTTCTTCCTGGCCGCTGCCCTCCACTCCGGCAATTCCCAGAATTTCTCCTGAGCGCACAGAGAAAGAGACACGGTTAAGCACCTGTCTGCCCACCTCATTTTTACAGCTTAAATTCCGGACAGACAGTCTCGTTTCCTTCGGTTTCGCCGGTCCTTTTTCTACCTTCAAAATAATGTCACGGCCCACCATCAATTTCGAGATGTCCTCCACTGTCAGACCTGTAACATCATAAGTACCCACGCCTTTTCCATGGCGCATGATGGTGATCCTCTGACAGATCTCTTTTATTTCATTCAGCTTATGAGAGATAAAGATAATGGTAAGGCCCGATTCCTTCAGCTTGTTTAGCTGCTCAAACAGTTCCTCCGTCTCCTGAGGTGTCAGCACCGCCGTCGGCTCATCTAAAATAAGCAGCTTAACTTCACGGTACAGCGCCTTTAAAATCTCGACCTTCTGCTTCTTTCCAACCGATAAATCACTGACGGCTGCCGTCGGATCCACATCAAACCGGAAACGCTCCGAAAGCGCTCTGGTAATTTCAACCGCCTTTTTCCGATCCAGAAAACCGTTCTTTTTCGGTTCCTTTCCCAGCACAATATTCTCTGCCACGGTAAGGGAAGACACCAGCTTAAAATGCTGGTGTACCATCCCGATACCGAGACGCAGGGCATCATCGGAGGAAGCGATCTTTACCGGTTTTCCGTCCAGCTCTATCGTACCTTCATCCGGTTGTTCTATTCCGAACAGGATCTTCATGAGCGTCGATTTTCCGGCTCCGTTTTCCCCCATCAGGGCGTGGATCTCTCCTCTGTATACAGAAAAATCCACATGAGAGTTGGCCAAAACTCCGTTGCCGTATACTTTTGTGATGTTCTTCATGCTTAATATTTCTCTGGCCTGCTCCATCCGTATCACCCCTCTGCGCTTATGGCTGAACTTCGCCCTTTAATGATGCGATTTCCTCATCTGTCATATCAAATGCACTTCTGATTTCAACTTTTCCGTCAATAATATTCTGCTTCGCTTCCGCTACCTTTTCTCTCGCTTCCGCAGGTACATTCTTCTGATACCAACTGTTGTCCGTGATTTCAATACAACCGTCGGACAGTCCATACGTCTTTACTGTGCCGAATTCCAGTTTTCCGTCCAGATAATCGCCAACTGCCTTGTCAATGGAGATATCAACCCGTTTTAAGATAGATGCATAGATGGCATCCGCCTTCTTTTCGTCACTGGAGAACAGTTCTGACTGATCTGAATCCGTTCCAATTGCATGATTGCCGGTCTCCTTGGCCGCATCCAGAACGCCCAGACCTGCGCCGCCTGCCGCCTGAAATACGATGTCGGCTCCTGCGTTATATAATGCAATACCGATCTCTTTTCCCTTGGCCGCGTCCGTAAAGCTGTTCATATAGCCTGTGTTAATCTTGATATCCGGATTTACCACCTTCGCGCCTTCTATGTAGCCTACCAGCCAGTCATTAATGAGGGGAATGTCAAATCCGCCGGCAAATCCCAGCTGTCCTGTCTTAGAAGCAGAGGCGCCCAGCACACCCGCCAGATAGCCGCCTTCATAGCACTTATATGTCATGCAGTAAATATTGGAATTAGCTCCGTCGGAGAAATCCACGCTCTCATCGTATAAGATAAACTTCTGATCCGGATACTCCTCTGCCGCTTCCTGAAGCGGCTGGGATATATTGACGCCGCCCGTGATAATGATGTCCCAGCCTTCATTAATAACGTCTTCCAGTGTGGCGGAATACTTGGTGATATCCGTTCCCATCTCCACAACCTTTGTGCTGGCACTGTAGTTCTCTTCGATCAGTGCCAGACCTGCATTGGCGGAATCAAAGAAAGACTTGTCTCCCAGAGTACCCGGAACGAGCAGAAGCACGCTTAAATCCCCTTCTTTCTTTTCCTCTCCGGCAGGTGTCTCTGTCGATACGCTCTCCCCAGCCGTATCTGATGTCTTTGCGCCGCCGCATCCTGCAAGCAGTCCTGCCGTTAAAGCTGCCGTTAAACAGATTGCCCATACTTTCTTCATGATTGTTCTCTCCTTCTCCTTTTGCTGTATCTTATCAGACACAGTGAATATGTTTGTTGTTCTTTCTGCATTCTTCCGTAAATTCTGTTACATACTCTTCTTCCGAAGCATCTACAATCAGCTCCGTAATCTCTTCCAGGTCACAGACCTTGTAAAAAGCTCTGCTCGCCAGCTTGTGATGATCCATCAGGAAATACACTTCCTCGCTGGCCTTGATCATCGCCTTCTTAACCTCTGCCTCATCTCTCGTGGCATCGGAAATACCATGCTTCTCATCCACCGATTTGGAGGAAAGAAATGCCTTGTCCACGTAATAATTATCCAGCATACGAACCGCTTCGGTCCCTACCAGCGACATGGCGCTCTTTCTCAAACTTCCTCCGATCAGGATCACGTCAATCTTCTCTTTGTCCTTCAGCTTCATGCATATACTGATGTTATTGGTGATCACCGTGGCGTGCACCTCTAAGTAATCCGCCATGGCATACACCGTGCTGCTGGCATCCATGAAGATGGATTCTCCTTCACCCACCAAAGATGCCGCGTATCTGGCGATCCTGTCCTTCTCCTCTGCATGAAACTTCACCCGCTTATCCACCGGATCTTCATACGTGCCTCCCGGTATGCTTCTCGCGCCTCCCAGCACTCTCACCAGGCTGTTGTCCTCTTCCAGCTTCTTTAAATCTCTCCGGATCGTCATCTCAGATACCAGCAGCGTATCCTTTAGATAAGTGATGTCCACGAACTCATTTTCCTTCACGTAATCCAGAATAAACTTTTTTCTTTCTTCTGCGGTAAATGTCTTCATACCTGCCTCCATTCATGTAAACGCCTGCATTTTGGCGTTTCCGGTAGAAATGAAAGGCAGCTTCCTTTCACCTCTTCCCTATTTTTTCATTAGTATCTCTAAATTGTCACGGAAAGGAGGATACACGATTCCTTTCTCGGTTACAATGGCCGTAATATACTCGGCCGGTGTTACATCAAATGCCAGATTGTATGTCTTTACTTCCTTCGGGGCAATGTATTCCCCGTTTATGCGAAGGACCTCCTCCCTGCTTCGCTCTTCGATCGGGATCTCTTTTCCGGTTGGACACTCCATATCAATCGTGGTTGTCGGCGCCGCGATATAGACCGGTACGTGAAACTGATTGGCCAGAACGCTGACACTGAAGGTTCCTATCTTGTTCGCCGTATCTCCATTAGCAGCTACACGGTCGCAGCCTACGATAAGAGCATTGATTTTCCCCTGTGATAAAACTACTGCAGCCATATTGTCACAGATCAGCGTCACATCCACCCCGTGTTCTACCAGTTCAAAAGCGGTTAAATTGGCTCCCTGGAGCCTTGGTCTCGTCTCATCTGCAAAGGCTTTGATATTCATTCCCTTCTCCTGAGCCATATAGAATACAGACAGTGCGGTTCCATATTCCGATGTTGCCAGACTTCCCGCGTTGCAGTGGGTGAGTACAGTGTCCCCATCCTTTAAAAGGCTGAGCAGATTCGTTCCAATGTTCCGGTTTGTCTGCTTGTCTTCTTCATGAATCGCCACAGCTTCCGCTTCCAGTCCCTTCCTTACAGCCTCAAGAGGCTGTCCTTCACCGGCAAGAGCTTCTGCTCTCTCTACCATTCTGTCTACGGCCCACATTAAGTTCACCGCGGTAGGACGGGAAGACTTTAAGTATTCTCCCTGCTCCCTGTAAAAATCCATAAACGCAGCCGTGTCCGTTCCATCAAAGGCATTGGCAGCCAGCACCATACCGTATCCGGCCGATACGCCGATAGCCGGTGCGCCTCTGACAATCATGGTCTGAATCGCCTGATAGACATCCTCCAGGGTTTTACATGTTGCATATGTAACCGTATTTGGCAGGAGTGTCTGATCTAACAGAAGCAAATTCCCCTTCTCCCATTTTAATGTGATAATTTCTCTCATGTTATTTCTCAATTCCTTTCCCTTTTTGTTTGTTTCTAACATCTATACCGAGATAGTATCACATTAAATGTTCGAAGTCAACATATATGGTCTGAATCGCCTGATAGACATCCTCCAGGGTTTTACATGTTGCATATGTAACCGTATTTGGCAGGAGTGTCTGATCTAACAGAAGCAAATTCCCCTTCTCCCATTTTAATGTGATAATTTCTCTCATGTTATTTCTCAATTCCTTTCCCTTTTTGTTTGTTTCTAACATCTATACCGAGATAGTATCACATTAAATGTTCGAAGTCAACATATATTTTGTTGTTTTTAAACACATTTTTGTTATAGGGGGATGGCCTATTGGGATATTTTACCCTGTTTCTACAGAAATGGCAAGTTTTTTTGTTTGATTACCTCAAATTGGCAGGATTTGGTTGTTATTTTTTAACATTCATGTGCGAAGAGACATCAGGCCAGAGATCCCGTTCCCTTAACGCGAAAAAAGCTGGCTGCCAAGAATCAATTCATTGATTCTTGGCAGCCAGCTCTTTACACTGATTCTACTTTTTCAATTTTATATCTTGCTTTCATTCGCGCCCGGTCATTCCATCGAGTGCGGCTGCCTCTTAAACCTCCGGCTTCTCCACCTGAACGATGGCAGCCTTCTGCATCGGAATTCTGCAGTTCTTGTTATTGCCGAACTCTACGATCACGGTATCATCAGTCATATCGATAATAACGCCATAGAAACCACTGGTAGTCAAAACGCTGTCACCAATAGCAATGCTTGAAAGCAGTTCCTGCTGTTTCTTCTTTTCCTTCTTCTGCGGTCTGATTGCAATAAAATACATAAAGCCGAAGATTACCGCGATATAAATAATCCAGAATCCCATGCCCATGCCGCCGCTGGTTGCTAATGCCATAAATCATTTCCTCCTTATATAACGATCCGCCGCCTCGCTACGGTATCATTGTCCTTACTTCTCTGCTTGTACCGCCGTCATGCCGGCAAGCTTTTCCGCTTTATACTCTGCATAACGGTGCTGTTCGATTGCGTCGCGAATCTCTTCCATCATTGTATTATAAAAGTACAAATTATGCAAGACACATAATCTCATCCCGAGCATTTCTTTTGCTTTTAACAAATGCCGGATATAAGCTCTGCTGTAGGAACGGCAGGCCGGACACCCGCAGCCCTCTTCGATGGGGAGGTGATCCAGCTCATACTTGGAATTAAATAAGTTCCGTTTGCCCTGATTGGTATAGACATGGCCATGGCGGCCGTTTCTGGACGGATAGACACAGTCGAAGAAATCCACGCCCCGGTCCACCGCCTCCAGGATATTGGCCGGCGTTCCGACACCCATTAAATAAGTTGGCTTGTGTTCCGGAAGGTACGGCACGGTTTCATCTAAAATACGGTACATCTCCTCGTGGCTCTCGCCGACCGCCAGGCCGCCCAGCGCGTATCCGTCCAAATCCATGGCGGAAATGGTCTTCGCGTGTTCGATGCGGATATCTTCATACGTTCCGCCCTGGTTGATGCCGAACAACAGCTGTTCCTGATTGATGGTCTCCGGCAGACTGTTAAGTCTGGCCATCTCCACCTTGCAGCGCTCCAGCCATCTGGTGGTCCGGTCAACGCTGTTCTGCATATATTCCCTGGTCGCCGGGTGGGGCGGACACTCGTCCAGCGCCATAGCGATGGTGGAACCCAGATTCGACTGGATCTGCATGCTCTCCTCCGGCCCCATGAAAATACGGTGGCCGTCGATATGAGACTGGAAGTAGACGCCTTCCTCTTTGATCTTCCTTAACCCGGTTAAGGAAAAGACCTGAAATCCGCCGGAATCCGTGAGAATCGGACGGTCCCAGTTCATGAACTTATGGAGTCCGCCGAATTCCCGGATTAACTTATCACCGGTTCTCACATGAAGGTGATACGTGTTGGACAGCTCTACCTGGGTTCTGATCTCCTTTAAATCATCTGTGGAGACCGCTCCCTTGATGGCGCCAACCGTACCGACATTCATGAATACCGGAGTCTGGATGGTTCCGTGCACGGTGGAAACCTCCGCCCGTTTTGCACGGCCATCCTTAGCAATAATTTTATAATTCATTCTGATTCCTTACTTTGATTTTTTTGAGCTCTTCGCTGCTGCCTTAGCCGCTTTTTCAGCAGCCTTTTTCTCTTCCATATGCTTATTCTTGTAGATCGTCATCACATACCATAAGGAACCTGTGATGCAGACGGAAGAATACGTACCGCATACGATACCAACCATCAGAGGAAGTGCGAACTCACGAATCGAGGACACACCGAGAATAAACAGCACGAATACCATGATGAACGTGGTCAGAGAAGTATTGATACTTCTTGTAAATGTCTGTGTGATACTTAAGTTTACAATCTCGGAAAGCTCCATCTTGCTGTTCACCTTTAAATTCTCACGGATACGGTCGAAGATAACGATGGTGGCGTTGATGGAATAACCGACAATCGTCAGCATACATGCGATGAAGGTGGAACCGACAGACCATTTTAACAGAGAATAGAAGGTCAGCACAACGAGCACGTCATGAAGCAGCGCCAGTACGGCACTTCCTGCAAACTTGATATCTTTGAAGCGGAACCAGATATACAGCAGCATGCAGATGGTGGCGATGATAACAGCGATAAATGCATCCTGCTTCATCTCCTTGCTGATCGCACCGGAGATGCTCTCCGCCGTGATCTTCTCGGCTTCTACGCCGAAATTATCTACCATTGCCTGGTCTAAGTTCTGTCTCTCCTCAACGGATAACGTCTTTGTCTTAATGATTACTTCGTTGGTTCCCGCAACCTTCTGCGTCTGAACCTGTGCGTCGCCGGTCACATTTTCAACAACCGGAACCACCTTGGAAGAGATATCCTCCAGTGACATATCCTCGTTAAATGTTACATTTGTTGAGGTACCGCCCTTAAACTCCATGCTGTAGTTTAAGATATCGCCGGTCTGTGTCTTGTTGACCACAAGGCCGCCAAGACCGATTACGATTACCAGTAAAGATACTGCAAACCAGATCTTCCTCTTTCCAAGGAAATCGATGGTCTTCTTGTCCGTCTTCGTTCCGTAGAACTTCGGATCCTGAAATCCCAAGTTAAACAGGGCATTCAGAATGAACTTGGTGATGAACAGCGCGGTGATCATGGATAACACGATACCGATGGCCAGCGTGGAAGCGAAGCCCTTAACGGTACCGGAACCTCTCCAGAACAGTACGCCGGCTGCGATTAAGGTGGTCACATTGCCGTCGATGATGGCGGACAGCGCTTTGTTGAAGCCCGACTTGATGGCGGACTGAACCGTCTTTCCAAGGCCGATCTCCTCTTTGATACGTGTAAAGATAATAACGTTGGCATCAACCGCCATACCAATGGAAAGGATGATACCGGCCACACCCGGAAGTGTCAGGGTCACACTGAACGCGGAAAGCAGGATCAGAATCAGGCCTACGTATAAGGAAAGTGCGATCACGGCCGCAAGACCCGGCACTAAATATACGATAATCATGAACACGGCTACGATGCCGAATCCGATTGCGCCCGCCTTTAAGCTGGTGGAAATGGCTTCCTGGCCAAGCTTCGCGCCTACAACGTTGGAACGAAGTTCTTCCAGCTCCAGGGAAAGGGAGCCGATACGGATAGTGGAAGCCAGCGTCTCCGCCTCTTCATAGGAAGTCATGCCGCTGATCTGGCACTGGCCCTGTGTAATTGGCTCATTAACGACCGGGTTAGAGTAGATCTTGCCGTCATAGATGATGGCGATTCTCTTGCCCACATTCTTTGTCGTCGCATCTGCAAATACGGTTTTTCCGTCGTCGGTAAAGGTTAAATCAACCATATACTTCTTAATGCCGTTTTCGTCGGTGATAACCGGCTTCGCGGTGGCAACCTGGTTGCCGTTTAAGATGGTCTGCCCGGCTTCATCGACGAAGATCAGGGAACCTGGCTTGCCCAGCTCTTCCAGGATTGCATTGGCATCCGATACGCCTGGAATATCGACGTTGATACGGTTGCTGCCTTCCTGATAGACCTCAGCCTCTGTACTGTAATTCTGAACCCTCTGCTGCAGTTTGTAAATGGTATCCGACATATCCTCGGCAGTCGGGTTCTCTTCCTTTGCCTGGTACGTAATGCTGACACCGCCTGCCAGATCGAGGCCCAGCTTAATGTCATTCATGGTAGTATATCCAAAATATCCGAACAGTCCTACCAGAGCCAGAGCAATAATCAGCCCGATCAGGCCTTTGCCTTTGTTACTTTTCATGACTTTTCTCCTTTAATTTTAGTCTTCAGCCAAAGCCGCTTTAATCATGATGGCGCATTCGATCCTCTTCTTCTGCATTGCGCAGCCGATATCATACGCATCGGTAATGCTCCCATGGAAATTATAAGAATTGGCCGCGCAGCCGCCGCTGCAGTAGAATCTCGCGAAACAATCCCTGCACTTGTCCTTCGCATAGACGTTGCAGAGCTTGAATTCATCGCGGATACGTTCGTTGGTCACACCTGTATCGACATTGCCGAGAAGGAATTCTTCCTGGCCGACAAACTGGTGGCAGGGATAAAGATCACCCCACGGAGTCACCGCTAAGTACTCCGTTCCGGAACCACAGCCTGAAAGCCTCTTGGCAACACATGGTCCCTGATTTAAATCGATGTTGAAATGGAAGAAGTTAAAGCCCCGGCCCTCTTTTTTCCGTTTGATGTACTCTTCGGCAAGATGGTCATACTCTTCCATGATCTGCGGGAGATCTTCCTCCCTGATGGCATACTCTTCCTCCGGCTTTGCCACCACCGGTTCGATCGACATACTGCGGAAGCCCAAATCTGCAAATTCCATCACGTCTTTGGAGAAATCCAGATTATGACGGGTAAAGGTTCCGCGGACGTAATAATCCCTGTCGCCTCTCATCTCGGCAAACTTCTGGAACTTGGGAACAATTAAATCGAAGCTTCCCTTACCGCCCCGGAACGGACGCATCTTATCGTTGACTTCCTTACGGCCGTCGAGACTCAATACGACGTTGCTCATCTCACGGTTGCAGTATTCCATGATCTCGTCGTTTAACAAAACGCCGTTGGTCGTCATGGTAAAACGGAAGTTCTTATTATATTCTTTCTCTTTTGAACGGCCGTATTCAACCAACTGCTTTACAACTTCCCAGTTCATTAAAGGCTCGCCTCCGAAGAAGTCCACCTCTAAGTTTCTGCGGTTCCCGGAATTCGCAATCAGGAAATCCAGCGCCTTCTTTCCCACCTCGAAACTCATAAGCGCCCTGCGGCCGTGATACTCGCCCTCTTCCGCAAAGCAGTACTGACAGGCAAGATTGCAGTCATGGGCAATATGGAGACAGAGCGCCTTGACTACGGTCTTCCGCTTCTTGAAATCCACCACGTAATCGTGATACTGGTCCGTGGTTAAAAGCTCTTCCGCGTCGATTAGGTACTGGATCTCATCCAATGCCTCCTGTACCTCGGCTTCTCCATATGTAGGGGATAGACGCTCCATCACTTCCCGCGCCACTTCTTCCGAAAGCTTCTCTGGTTCGGCAAGCTCCGGCACGCGCTCCGCCACAATCGCAACCGCGTCGTACATCACCGGATCGACGCTGTGAACAGAACCGCTGTTGACATCCATGATAATATGGAAGCCATTATTGATATATTGATGAATCACTGAAATGTTCTCCTTGTCTTAACGATATTTTAACGCCATAAACGAGTTTTGGGCAGACAAGCGAAGTAACCCCTACCGTCCTTACGACCGTAGGGGTCTTTTCACTCATCTGCCTCATATTCCGGCATACTATCTATTGCTGTTCTCGCAGCTCTGGTTGCCCACCGTACAGGATGTCTTGCAGGCTGACTGACAGGAAGTCTGGCACTCGCCACAACCGCCTTTTTTCATAGATTCCTTTAATGTGCTGGAATTTAATGTCTTAACGTGTTTCATTCTTACACCTCCTGTATTTACCTAATTCTTTGAGATTATACCACATGTTTTTAAGGAGTGCAAGGTAAAACGCCCCCGGGATTACGGGGATTTCCGAAGTTTTTCCCTGCAAAAGAGGGAAGCTGTGAGAATGCAGACACATGATCCGCATTCTCACAGCTTCTCCTTTTTCTGAAAACAGGCAGAACGGCTTCTGGCCTTATGCCTTTCCCTCCTGATTTTTCACGCCCAAAAGGCCTATTGCAAATACCACGGCAAGACAGATTCCAAATACCAGATAGATCCTGCTGAGTGACTGTTCCATAGGGGCGCCGCTGTTTAAGAATGCTCCGGCAACCGCACCGCAGATTGTTCCGCCGGCGGATCCTGCAAATGCGATCATTCCCTGGGCCGCGCCATAGTTTTCCTTCGGCATCGTCGTCTGGAGGAACGGCGTGTTGATTACCTGGTCGCAGGCGTAGGCCACACCGCCAAGCAGTGTCATTCCATAGATTACCAGTACGGAGGAATCCGGTTTTAAGAAAAATGCCCATACTAACAGCGGAATGGCTCCGCCCAGTCCCATAATCATGTAGGCGGTCCGGTAGTTCTTCCTGCTTTTTGCGATAAACATACCCACGAAGGAGGCGAGCACCGCGCTGCAGATTGTCTGCGGCATGCTCAGAGTGGAGCTGACGGTGGCGGACACATTCATGACATTCTGGGCGAACAGCACAATGTAGGCGCTGGCTGTCACCACATACATGGTAAAGAGCAGGTGGCAGATCCATGCGATCCGAAATTCCTTAAACCGGAACAGTTTTACGGAAATCACCGGATTCTCCGCCCGGTACTCATAAATAACCAGCGCGGCCAGCCCCAGAATTCCTACTGCCAGCAGAGCCATGCCCAGAGGAGATTTTCTTGGAAACATGACATTTCCAAAATTCAGGTAGGCGACCAGAGAGCAGATACTTACAATCAGTAAAATCAGTCCGGCAAAGTCCACCTTGCTTCCCGTATGTACCGCCATCTTTTTGTTGGGATAACACGTTACATAAATGGCGATTACCACGATTCCCAGCGGAATTCCCACAAAGTAGGCCGCCCGCGCCATTCCCATATCGGCCAGGATTCCAGCCAGCAGAGGTCCGGCCAGCATGCCGACAGCCGATGCCGTAGCCAGATATCCATAGTATTTTGGCCGCTCCTTCATGTCGGTCACGTCCGCAATGATGGAGAACGCGGAGGAGATGAAGAAACCGCCGCAGATACCGCTTAACCCCCAGCATACCAGGAGAACCCATCCGTTCCGCGCCAGACCGCCTCCGGCCACACAGACCAGATACGCGGCCAGAGAAATGACGGTCAGCCATTTACGTCCCAGCGTATCGCTGAATTTTCCCGCCACCGGGGACGCAATCATGAGACCCACGGAGCTGAATACCGTGACTACCGCGTAGATGCTCATAGCGTTAATTTCCGTCAGGAGTCTCGGCAGCGCCACACCGCACCCCAGATTGATCACCATGTAGTTAAAATACATGATAATACAGGCAGCGATTACCAGCCCCTTTTTTCTATTATCCAGCTCTATATTCACATTGCCAGCCATAAGTTTTCCTTCCCCCTTCTCCGGATTTTATGCTTTCCCTGACATGCTGTCGGCGTAATCAGCTCCCGGCAGCGTGTAGCCGCCATTGACTAACAGGCACTGTCCCGTTATAAAGGAGGCTTCGTCGCTGGCAAGGAACAGAGCGGCATTGGCCATATCCTCCGGCTCCGCGACGCGTCCCATCGGAACGGCTCTGGCATACTGCTCCACAAATTCCGGAGGCAGCACCTTGACAGCGTCTGTCTTCGTAAATGGAGGCATGACAGCATTACAGCGCACGTTCTGGCGGCCGTACTGAATCGCGATGTGCTCGGTAAGAGCGTTTACCGCTGTCTTGGCGATTCCGTACCAGCTTCTGGTCAGCTGGGGCACTACCGCGGTCTCAGAGGATATATTGACAATGCTTCCGCCGCCTCCCGCGATCATGTGCGGAATCGCATACTGAGCACACAGGGCTGTGACAATGGTATTAAACTCAAATGCCTTTAAAATGGCTTCCATATCACTCCCGACAATATCTTTGTTTCCCGGCTTCACGCCGCCGCCTAAATTATTGACCAGAATATCGATGCGCCCCTCCGCCTCATATACCTGATTTACCATGGGTTCGATCGTCTCCAGAATATCTCCGTCGAAATAGACTGCCTTGACCCGTCGTCCCAGCGCATTGTGGGCATCCGCGATCTCCTGGCCCGCGTCCATACGGCGCACCGCCATGTAAACAATGGCTCCCTCTTCGGCAAAGCGGTCGGCAATGGCACGGCCAATTCCTCTCGTACAAGCGGTAACAATAGCAACTTTATCTTTAATTCTGTCCATATTATTTTTCCTCATTTCTCTAATTAATGTTGAAAAGCTCTATTTTTCTACAGGCCAAGCGCCGTATAATATCCGGCCGACGAAGAAGCTGCAAAGCTGTCCGGCTTATCGCTGTCGCCGATGTTATAGAATTCCGGCACCAGGCTCTTTAAGCGCTCGCAAAGCTCATTATTGGGCTTATCGCCAATGCTGATCAGCACATCGTCGCACACGATCTCCGTTTTCTTTCCGTCCTTCTCTTCGATTACGACTCCGTTATCGGTAATCTCACGGCAGGCGCACTCCATATAGGTTTTCAGTTCGTGTCCCTTCAAATGGCCCATCAGTATGGACCGTGTGGTCGCGGCCATCTTGCCCGCAAGCGTATCGAGCATCTCCACGATCGTCACCGTCTTCCCCTGCTGAAGCAGAAGCTCGGCTGTCTCGCATCCCACGACTCCGCCGCCGATGATTACGATATGGCTGCCAACCGTTTTACCCAGAAGAACCTCTTTCGCACTAGAAACTATGGGTTTCTCAAATCCCGGGATCGGAAGCACCGCCGGACGGACGCCACAGGCCCAGATCACCGCATCCGGCTTCCGGGATGCCACATACGCTTCGTCCGCCGTTGTATTCAGCAGGACTTCCACGCCGTTAAGCTCCAGCTGCTTCTCATAATAGGGATACAGCTGTTTTAAGTTATCCTTATACG
Source organism: Hungatella sp. (assembly GCF_046966825.1). Classification (NCBI taxonomy): domain Bacteria; kingdom Bacillati; phylum Bacillota; class Clostridia; order Lachnospirales; family Lachnospiraceae; genus Hungatella; species Hungatella sp. The sequence continues at coordinate 50,034 of NZ_JBKVCZ010000008.1, forward strand.
GCGGTGCCACCGCGTAATCCAGCTGGCCGCCGAGATGGTCCTTCTGCTCCACCAGCGTTACTTTGTGGCCTCTCCTCGCAGCTGTTCTCGCAGCTTCCATTCCCGCGATTCCTCCGCCGACCACGAGCACCTTCTTTATCACTGCCGCCGGTTCCATCGTATAGTCGTTTTCCCCGTTTCCAAGCACCGCGTTGCAGGAGCAGCGGATATGGCGGTTATAGGAAAGCTGGTCATCGGCGCACAGATTGCATCCGATACAGGGGCGCACCTCCTCGCAGCGGTCCTGCTCCATGTATTCCACAAGGTGCGGCTCTGCTAAAAGACCGTGGCCCATAAATATAAAGTCACATTTTCCTTCCGCCAGGGCCTCCTCGGCCAGTGCCGGCAGATACGTGCGGCCTCCTCCGATAAACACAGGATTTTTCTTTTCTCCCGGCATGGAGAGAACCGCCTTTCTCACAACTGCGGAAAGACCCAGCATACGTCCCGGCTTGTCCGCCGTGCTGGGGATATCGTCAATATCAGGCACCGGCTTCCAGGAGCCGCCCATGACCTCGATGCCGTCGGCTCCCTCAGTCAGGAACTTATTGGCGTAGAACATCCCCTCTTCCATGGTGATTCCACCCTGTTCTCCGGCCTCCATCACCGCCTGCTTTACAACGAGGCCAAAATCCGTACCGCAGGCTTCCCTGATTTTCCCGATGATATTCGTATAGAATCGGCTTCTGTTCTCCGGGTTTCCGCCGTACTCGTCGGTTCTTATATTGGCGGTAGATGACAGAAACTGCTGGCCCATGTAATATCCGCAGGCGTGAAGTTCCACTCCGTCGAAGCCCGCCTTCTGCGCCCTGACAGCCGCGGCCGCGTATTTGTCCTCAATCGTGCGGATCTCTTCGATGGTAAGTGCCCGCGGCTCCTCATTGCCGAATCCCATCATATAGGAAAATGGCATTGCCACGGCGGAAGGGCCTACCGGCTGCGCCCCGATATTTTTCCTGCGTGCGCCGCGTCCCGTGTGGCTGATCTGCAGAAAACATTTTGCCCCCTGTGCGTGGATGGCCGCTGCAAGCTTTGCAAGTCCAGGTATGTATTTGTCGTCATCCGCCACCAGCATGTTCACGGTGTTTAACCCCAGAGGCGTGTCTACACAGGTTACCTCGATGATGATTAATCCGACTCCGCCCTTCGCCCGCTCCACGTAGTGATTGATGATGGCGTCATTGACAAAGCCATGATCCGACATGTTGGTCCCCATCGCGGACATGACGGTGCGGTTGCGCACCTCTACAGAACCGATCTTACCAGGTGCAAAAATGTGTGGATAGTGATTCATATAAAACCCTCCTTAAGTGTATTATGTCATACCCCTCTCTTCACAAAGAGAGGTAATCCTGTTATAATAAAATACTGAACATGAAATTATACAGAAAGCGGGTAATCACATGAGCCTTCGCCAGAAAGAAAAATCTGAAATGACCCATCAGGAGATAAAAGCCGCCGCTCTCCGGCTTTTCCTGGAAAATGGATATAAGAATACAAGCGTTCAGGACATCGTTACGGAATCCGGTTATTCCATCGGCTCCTTCTATAACCACTACAAAACAAAGCGCGATGTTCTGGCTGATATCTGGAATGAACACGCCATCGCATTTATCTCTCATTCTATTGATGAGATGAAAGCCATACGCACACCGGAGGAGCTGGCCGACTATCTGATCGATAACTCCAACGCCTTCGACCGGGACGAAAAAACCGTCAGCCTGGCGAAAGCCGCGCAGGAAGACCTGGTCACCGTCGGCAAAAACTATGAGGGGGTCCGTGATATCTCCCAGCTTTACTTAAAAGAGATTGCCTCCGTTCTTCGTATCTTCTGCCCTCATACAGAAGAGGTCATCCTCCTGTCCCACGCCAGCGTCCTGGATTCGATCCAGTACTCCCACTCTGAGGTTACGAGAAAGAAAGTAGGATATTTCTTTGACGATGACACGGTGAAACACGATATTCTGCTTCTTATGAATGCCTGGATTCAGGAAGACATACAGGGCATGAAAGAAGGCTGATGAAAGGCGGCAGAGAAGAGTTCCCCTGGAGGAGCTCTTTATTTTCGTCTTAAAACTGAACATATTCTTTTTATGAATATGTTCAGTTTTAGAATACATTCACTTTTAGAGAATGTCAATAATTTATCAATATTTTCTTCGGAAATCATGCATATTTCCCCTTATGCACAATTCTGCGGCTGATTTTTTGTGCATTTTGCGATAGATATCGTTTATGCCGGATACAATCTAAGCCAGATATGACTTGCGCCGGATTCAGTCTGCAACGGATTCAGTCTGCACAGAGAAACCTTTACCAGCAAAGATTCTCCACAAAAACAGAAAACCGGCTCTATCAGGATCTCAATCAATCCCGATAAAACCGGTTTTCCGTAATTTCTATTTACCATATGATGCAAGTTTTGCCGCACTCCACCATCACTCTTTAACCACACGAAACGCCTCGTCCAATGCCTCGGCTCCATGAAACCCGACAAATTCCTCCGGCACGGGCATTTTCGTCATATGCCCCACAAGTTCCACCCATTTTTCCATCTGGAACACGTAGCTGCTGTCCTTCCAGATCGCCTCCGCCTCCTCTTTGGAGATATCCATATATTTCAGCAGATCCTCCGGGAAGTTCTGTTCCTTGCCGTAAATCTGAAATTCCGACTCAAGAATCCACGGCCCGTTGGCCGCGGCCCTCTCATACGCATGTTTCTGATCCGCGTCAGAGTAGGCCACCATCAGTAGGTCTCCGTCAAACTCATCGTAAAGAATGACCTCCGACTGAAAGATGCGCGCCACCGCCTTCGCCGCCTCCCTGGTACAGTTCTGCTGGAGTGACGGACAATCGATCCCCAGCCACTTGCTTTCCGGCGTTCTGACCGCCAGGGCGTCCCCTGACGCAGGATAGGCGCCATTACGGATCTTCTTCACTTCCCTGAGCTTCTCTGCGATCTCCTCATCACTCATGGCATGCTCCATCAGGACGAGACAGCTGGTCATATAGACATTATCGCCGTAGTATCCGTGAAATATCTTCTCTTCCATGGTTCTGCAGATTCCCACCGATGTATCGGCGGCCCGGAAGGAATCCCGTACTGCTCTTGCCGTCTGCAGGCTCACATCATCTTCACGTTCCGGCGTAATGCTCAGGGAATAATACCGTTTCGGTCCGTAGACATCGAGTCCGATCACGTGCCGGACACCGTCCCCGCCTTTACTCCGTATTTCACGGCTCACGATCGTCCACTCCCCGGATTTTTCCAGATTATAACCGATCACCTCCACCTCCGAAGCGAAGGCCGCGGCGCCCCCGTAAGTCTTGGCGATATATTCCGCCTTTGATTTCGGCAGCATCTCCGTTACGTCATACCCCTCATATGCACTGGACAGCCCGCCTGTCACACTGACCTGTCCCCAGTCCGAACTCAGGGCATCGAAAGAATTATACTGATCCTGACTGATCTCCCAGCCGTCCCCGGGAAGAGTGATCCGGTAGAACATTGACGAAGATACAAAGGTGCCCTCCTCCGTAACTGCATCAAATACCGCGTCATCCGGGATAACCACAAGCAGCTCACTGCCGCTTACTTCTCCGGAAGCAGCCATCCTCTCTCCGGAGCCTGTCATCGGTGCTCCAAAAACTGACGTCTTTATTCCTCCGCTCCCATTAACATCATAAAGCGCCCCCAGAGTCATGACGCCTGCTGCCACCGCCGCCACACAGCATATCGCCGCAGCGGCCTTCCCCGGCATATTCCATCTCACCGTAAGCGGCACAGACTTCTTTTTCAGGCGAAACGCGGGATTGTTGAATCGGCATCGGGCGTCACAGACGCGCATCAGCGCTTCGGCCCCCTCCATTCCTCCCAGCGCGGCAAGAGGCAGCAGCAGGCCGTCCCCCTCTTTTTCCACAAGATACAGCGTCTGCTTTGTGTAAAATACACCGCTGATATTCTCATAAGGATGAATCACAGCCGCGCGTTCCGTGATTTCTATCAGACCTCTCCGTCCTGCTGCCACCATCTGCTCCCCGATCATGCGGTACGGAAATGTTCCCAGCTTCCTTAAGTGTTCCATTTCCCTTCTGCTGACGCGCAAAAGGCCATACTCTGCCTTCACTTCCTCAATTTGCCTGATATACCGGCAGGGTGCAAATCTGCTGTCCGCGCAGATATCGGCCGCCTCCTGAAAGGAGATCCGCATCTTCCCCATTTCCTTAATCCGGCGCTCAAAATCCGCCCGCCATGCGATTGCCTCTTCTTCTCTTCCCAGCAGGCGCTTCGGCACCGCCCAAAAGCGCATCATATCGTAAAATACGAAAAGCGTTTCCAGCTCGTAAAGCCGCTCTATAGCGCCGTACAGAATATATGCTTCACACGCCCCGCTTCTGGCATGGATTATCTCTTCCTTCACGGTCATCTCCACCGGTTCCTTCAGGCAGGAAAAATCATTTCTTCCCGGCCTTGCTTTTCGCATTTTCACATACGTTCCGTGAAACCAATGGATAAACTCTTTGTACTCTTTATCACTCAGCTCATAAGTCAATTTATCGTTCATGTAAAATCCCCCTGGTAAATTAACTTCATTATAAGCAAAAATCGGGGCAAATGCCATACTTTCTTCCGATCATTTTCTTCCCTTCGCAGGTTGACCGATAATTTTCTATGAATAACCCCCTCTCTCCCAGAATATACTGAACCAGAAGACAAGATTGGGGGAGAAACAAATGGAAAAATCAAAGCTGCAGGCCACATTAAAAACCCTGCTCATCTCGTACATACTGACCGGAATTCTCCTGGTTGTTCTGGCCTTTGCCCTCTATAAATTCCGCTTAAAGGAGGGACAGATCCGCATCGGTGTCAACGCGGTCTACATCATCACCTGTTTAGTCGGCGGACTCATCATGGGAAAGAGCATACGGCAGCGCCGCTTTTTCTGGGGGCTGACGCTGGGACTCGTCTATTTCCTGGTGCTTTTAGCCGTCTCCTTCCTGTTAAACAAGGGGCTGAACGGAACGATGAACCAGATTCTCACCACCATGGCCATCTGCGCGGCCAGCGGGACCATCGGCGGGATGATCAGCTGATTATCCCCGTTTTGGAGAGATACGGGGCAGCGCATGAGCGAAACTTTCCTGTGTTACTAAAAAAAGAGTGCCGGAGACATCGGCTTATGGAGCTTAATCTGCTCCACGGGCCGCGTCTCCGGCACTCTCTTTTTTTCTTTGTTATGGCCTGATATAGGCATACCCTTCGGCCTGCCTCGCCGCCAGTTCCACCACGCCGGCCGGAACCACGGTGATAAAATCAAAGATATCATCCTTCGTCATGGCGTTCCCCTTCAGGGCATTGCTGCAGGCGGCGAATACCACGCCTTCTCCTGCCAGGGCCTTCATGGCGTCTTCATGCTCCGGTGACGTCACTGCATACCCGTTCACCGCGGCCGAGTTGGCCAGCACTTCGATGGTGTAGCTCTCCTTCTGCTCATGATAGTAAGCGGTCATGTTCTTGACATTCCCAAGCACCAGGGGCCATCTGTCCATCTCATCGATATGATAAATCACCTTCATACTGCCGCCTCCCTACGCGTCAATGTTCTGCTCCTTCGGAAGATACATGTGCACCCGGTCGATCCGGTTCTTGTCCAGCCTGTCCACAACCAGGCGGATCCCGTCACAGACGACGCTCTCGCCTTCTTCCGGAAGGCGGTCCAGCTGCCCGATAATCAGACCACCGATCGAATCATAGTCCTCGGATTCCAGTTCCAGATCCAGCTGATCGTTTAAATCGTCCAGCTTCATGGAGCCTTCCACCACATATTCTCCAGGGCCGACTTCCACCAGTTCCTGTTCTTCATCCTCGTCGTACTCATCCCGGATCTCACCGACAATCTCTTCCAGTAAGTCCTCCAGCGTGATCATACCGGCCGTAGCGCCATACTCGTCCAGGACGATGATCATGTTGTTGCTGGTCTGGCGCATCTCCACCATCAGCTCCGCCGTGTTCTTATACTCATATGTATAGAGCGGCTCACGGAGCAGGTCGCGGACATGAAATTCTTCATTCCGATCGATGAGGAGTACATCCTTCATGTTGATGATACCGATTACGTTGTCCGTCGTCTCCTCGTATACGGGCATACGCGTATATTTTTCCTCACGGAAAATATCGATCAGCTCATCGTAGGTGGCGCCGACCTCCACCATGGCCATATCAATTCTCGGAACCATGATGTCCTTTGCCACGGAATCGCCGAAATCAAACACATTATTAATAATCTTCTTCTCTTCCGATTCAATCACGCCCTCTTCGTGGCTCACTTCCACGATGGTACGCAGTTCATCCTCGGTAATGGCCTCCTGTTTCCGGTTAGGGTCCACATGGACAAGGCGCAGAAATCCGGAGGACAGCACGTTAACCGCATAAATCACCGGTGTCATGACTGTCATGAACAGATAGATGATCTTCGCATATTTTAATGAAATCTTCTCAGAATACAGGGTAGAAATCGTCTTCGGGGATATCTCACCGAATACCAGAATAACCAGCGTCAGAACGCCGGTTGCAATACCAACCGCCTTATTGCTCCAGATATTCATGGCCAGTGTCGTGGACATGGAGGAAGCCGTCAGGTTCACAACGTTGTTGCCGACAAGAATCGCGCTCAGCATCTTACCCTGGTCCTCGAGAACCTTCGTCAGCGTAACGGCGCTCTTGTCGCCCGCCTCCGCCAGGTTTCTGATCCGAATCTTATTCACCGTGGTAAGCGCAGTCTCCGCGGAAGAGAAAAATGCAGACAATCCAATTAACAGAATCAAAATAAGCAACTGTATATAGTCACTTGAATCCAAAAAAATCAACTCCTATTGTTTTATATTTTACTGTTGATTCTACAATAGAAAAGCGGCCGTGTCAATAAGGCGGCCGCTTTATCCCTTAATTTAGCGTTCTTTCCACGCTCTTATCATCTCCAGAACCAGCATCATTCCCGCTCCAAAGAAGATAAACATATCACCTAAGTTGAATACAACCCGTTTTAATCTGCCACACTGAATACTGAAATAATCCACCACATAGTCTCTCACCAGGCGGTCGTACAAGTTGCTGACAGCGCCGCCAAGCGTCACTGATAAGGCAATCTTATCCGCGAGGTTTCCCTTCTTAGGCAGCATCCACGCGAGGCCGCCGCCGATGAACGAAGCCACGGCGAGAGGAACCATCTTCACATATTCCGGTCTCTCTTTTAAAAATCCAAAGGAAAACCCGGGATTGTGGTTCTTGTGCAGCATAATTTTGCCTCCCGTTCCGTTCAGTTCCTTTGGAAAGGAGGATTCCTCCTGCTCTTCAATCGCCTTCTTTATACAGAGATCCACTGCTGCCAGCAGCACGATGATACCAATAAATACCATGACGCACACTCCTTCCGTCTTTATTATCTCCATTTTACTATGTTTTTTATCCATAGTCCAGTAATTCCCGCCCCCGAACCTGCATACATTACTAAAAAGAATGTGGGAGTTTTTTTCATGCCAGTCTGTGATTTTAATCCCGCCTCGGAAGAGTACGGGGACTTTATCATACACCACAACAACAGTTCTCCGGAAGACATCATCCTGCAGCAGCAGGCGGGCTGTATCGATTATGTCGATCAGGAATTTGCCATTGTATATAGTCTGCTGGAACCGCTCCTTCCTATCACCACAAAAAAATATACTTATACCGCCATTCCCACGCTCTATACCCTGCTCGATACCACCAGCATGGAAGCCTCCGGCATTATCCAGACCTTTGAGCAGCCAACGCTGAATCTGCGTGGGGAAGGCACCATGATCGGCTTCATCGACACAGGAATCGACTACCGCAATCCGCTGTTCCGGCTCCCGGATGGCAGCTCCCGGATTCTCGGTATCTGGGACCAGACGCTTCCCGCGCCCATAGGCACCATGGACGCTCCCTTTGGGATTCCCGCTGCCGTACCGGCCATGAGCTTCTCCTATGGGCAGGAATTTTTAAAACCTCAGATCGATGAGGCGCTGCTCTCTCCTGACCCGCTCTCCATCGTTCCTTCCACCGATACTTCCGGACACGGCACCTTTATGGCGGGTATCGCGGCAGGTGGAGCGACTGCAAACGAGGACTTCACAGGCGCCGCCCCCAAATGCTCCATCGGAGTCGTGAAGCTGAAACCGGCCAAACAATATCTCCGGGATTTTTACTTACTCCCTGAGGACGCCATTGCCTATCAGGAAAATGATATCATGATGGGAATCAAATACCTGGAACTGCTGGCGCTTCGGCAGGGCCTTCCTCTCGTCATCTACATCGGACTTGGCACGAATTACGGAAGCCACGACGGCACTTCGCCTCTTGGCCTGGTCTTAGGCAACATCGGGCGTCTTGTAGGAGTCTCCGCCGTCCTCCCGGCCGGCAATGAAGCAGGGCTGCGCCATCATTACATGGGACGTCTGCTGAGCGGCCAGGAATACGACGACGTGGAAATACGGGTAGCCAGCGGGGAACGCGGCTTCTTCCTTGAGCTGTGGGCAACGGAACCGGAACTCTATACCGTAGGATTCGTCTCCCCCACAGGTGAGGCAATCCCGCGGCTTCCCATCGGCCTGGGGGCGGAAATCACGGTTCCATTTACCCTGGAGCAAACGGTTATTACCATCAACTACCGTACCTCGGAGATCGGTTCCGGCAGCCAGTTTGTCCTGATGCGCTTCGATGCTCCGACCGCAGGAATCTGGCACGTCCGTGTCTACAATTCCTTATTTATCACCGGAATCTTCCATATGTGGCTCCCCATCCAGGGTTTCATCGACGAGGATACCTTTTTTTTGCGTTCCGACCCTGACACCACGATCACGGAACCGGCCAATGCTGCGGTTCCCATCACGGTCAGTACCTATAACCACATAAATAACAGCATCTACATCCACTCCAGCAGGGGATATTCCCGGGGCGGTTTAATTAAGCCGGACCTGGCCGCCCCCGGTGTCAACGTCTACGGTCCCGGACTGTCGCCGGGAGGAGCCGGTGAAACCTTCCCCATGACGCGGCGCACCGGCTCCTCCGTGGCTGCGGCCCATGTGGCCGGGGCGGTGGCCGACCTCTTCACCTGGGGCATCGTCCGGGGCAACAATCCCGCCATGAGCGATGCCAGTGTACGCGCCTATCTAATCCGTGGGGCAAACAGAAATCCAGCCTACACCTATCCCAACCGAGAGTGGGGATACGGTACGCTGGATCTCTATCAGACCTTTTTACGTATCAGAGAGTAAATTAATGATAGCCTCTCATTCGGATGAGAGGACCTCCGTTTTTATCGAGGTATGCTCTCGTAATGACGACGGAACCGATCTCGGGGTCCTTCGGGATTTCATACATGATATCCAGCATGAAATCCTCGATAATGGAACGAAGGGCCCTGGCTCCGGTTTCTTTTTTCATGGCCTGCTCTGCGATCCATTCCAGTGCGTCATCTTCAAATACAAGCTTTACTTCATCCAGTTCCAGCAGCTTCTCATACTGCTTTAATATCGCATTTCTCGGTTCCTTTAAGATTCTCACCAGCAGCTCCTTTGTCAGTGACTGCAGGGTAACCGTAATCGGCAAACGGCCCAGGAACTCCGGAATCATGCCGAATTTTCTCAAATCCTCGTTCATCACACGGCCTAAAATATTAGGATCCTTATCAAACTTATCCTTAAGCTCTGCTGCGAATCCGATAGAAGACTTATTCGTCAAACGCTCCTTAATAATGTCCTCCAGATCCGGAAACGCTCCGCCGCAGATAAATAAGATATTATCCGTACTGACGGTGGTCATGGGTGTGAGAGCGTTCTTCTGGTTGGAGCCGACCGGCACTTCCACATTACTGCCCTCGAGAAGCTTTAAGAGCTCCTGCTGAACCGATTCGCCGCTCACGTCCCGGCTGTTGGTATTTTTCTTTTTCGCGATCTTATCAATCTCATCGATAAAGATGATACCGCGCTGCGCCCGGTCCACATCGTTATCGGCCGCGGCCAGAAGCTTGGAGACCACGCTCTCAATATCGTCGCCTATGTAGCCGGCCTCCGTTAATGAGGTGGCGTCCGCGATCGCCAGCGGCACGTCCAGAAGCTTCGCCAGAGTCTTTACAAGATACGTCTTTCCGCTTCCTGTCGGCCCGATCATCAAAATATTGGATTTTTCAATCTGTACGTTTCCTTCCTCATCTCTCTTGTCGGAATCCACCAGGAAAACACGCTTATAATGGTTGTAAACCGCAACAGAAATTACCTTCTTGGCCTGCTCCTGTCCGATCACGTACTCATCCAGTCTCTGTTTGATCACATGGGGCGCCGGTATATCCTTTAAATCAAACTCCGGCTTCTTCGCCTCGGGAGTCCGTTTTTTGATCTTCTGCTTCTTCGGAATTTCCACATCCTGATTAGTCAGATTGCCAAACTCACTTAAGTTTAAGTTCATGTAAGGCATATTCTGAATCTTCGACAGGTCAAATCCCCCCTGTGTCACCGAGTCAAATGCCTTCTGCATACAGTCATGGCAGAGATTCATCCCGCCCATGGTAACCATGGGACCGGTCTTACTCTCCGGTCTGCGGCAGACGTAACAGATCTTCTCATACTCGTCATCGTCCTTCACAGGCGTCTTTCCCGCCTCTTCCGAAACAGCCTTGCCGCCCTCGTCTCTGTCCTTTGTCTCTTCCAGATATTCTTTATCTTCCAAAATTTAATCTCCTTTTATATGTTAAGTTATATGTGATTGTTATATGTTGTCGGTATGCGTTGTTGTTATATGTTATCGCTATGCGTTGTTGCTATATGTTATCGCTATGCGTTGTCGTTATGTGTTAGCGCTATGAGTTAGCGTTATGCTTCATCGCTATGTGTTATCATTATTCGTTATCGTTCTGTCCGCCGTATTTCACTGCCGGCACACCTGTTCATTATAAATCATTTACTTTCATCCTACAAGAGCACTGCCGCATTTTAGACTTTTTTAACAACTTCCTTCCATTCTTTACCGTAAAATGGTAAAATGCTTGGACAAAAAGTTTGACAAACCGGACGCGCGCGCCGGAGCACGGTCGCTTCAGCGGCCATATCTCCTTAGCGCGCAGTGTGCAGCCCCCGGAAGGGGTTTATTTCATAAGACGAATTTTCCCTTCCAATCAAAAAAACGCGCGGAGAAGACTCTTTCAGCCTTCTCCGCGCGCCTGCGCGCTGTTACTTCCCTGAATCGGCCGGTCTCTTCCCTATCAGTTCACGGAATTCTCTACCGGTTTCTTATCCAGTGTAATATCTACATTTCTCTCCACATACTGACCATTTTCCAGAGACTGTACCGTTACGGTAACGGTTGTTCCACCCTCATAGTATTTCAGCATGTTGGTTAAATCATCGTATGTCTTGATGCTCTGTCCGTCAAATTTAGTAATGATATCTTTTTCGCGGAGGTCAGACTTGGAAGCTGCGCCGCCTTCCACGATCTTATAGATGAAAACGCCCTGTGGCATGCCAAGCTGCTGGCTGGTTGCCGCATCAATGTTCTTGATCTGAACGCCTAAATACCCCTGCTCTGTATCTGCCACCTGAGTCCTGGTCTTCTTTGTCATCAGAGTATCAATAATATTCTGAGCCTTGGAGATCGGAATTGCATATCCCATGCCTTCTACTTCTGTTGAAGAATACTTGGCTGAGTTGATGCCAATGACTTCGCCCTGCATATTTAAAAGTGCGCCGCCGCTGTTGCCTGGATTGATGGCTGCATCTGTCTGAAGAAGATCCCTGCTCACGCCGTCTTCTGTCTGTACAGTACGGTCGAGTGCGCTGATATATCCGACTGTTACGGACTGACCGTAACCGAGTGCATTACCGATTGCCACAACGCCCTGGCCTACCTTGATATTATCGGAATTGCCGAGGCTGGCAATGGCGATCTGGCTCAGTGTATCGGACGGAATATCCTTAAGTGCCACTGCAATCACTGCTAAATCGCTGTCTGCGTCTGTTCCTTTGATTGCGGCATCCACAGGAGTCTGATCAATGAAGGTTACCTTCAGTTCTTCGGCGCCCTGTACCACATGATTATTTGTAACGATCAGAAGTTCATCATCATTCTTTCCTACAATAATACCGGAACCGCTTCCTACGCCCTCTCTCTGCATCGGGCCGAAGAATGTCTGGCTCTCATAGATTACTTTGCTCGTAATGGCAACTACTGACGGCATTGCCTTATCAACAATCGCAGATACGTCCATATTGGCAGCCATTCCACTTACCTGACCCGATGTGCTGTCCGAAGATGCAGCCGCTGAACCATCTGATGACGGTAGTGTCTCAGCCTGGCTGATCTCCACCTGATTTCTCTGATTGTAGCTGCCAGCCGCCCAATTGATTCCAACCATGGTACTTCCGGCTACCACACCGAATACCAGAGCTGCGCCTACAATCGCTGCCGCTCTCTTTGCAAAACCTGATTTCTTCTTCGGCGGCTTCGGTCCTTCCGGAACGGGTCCCTGCGTCATTCTCTGATACTGGTGCTCCTGATAATGCGGAATTCCCTGCTGCCCGCCATAGGACTGCTGATTCTGTGACGTCTGCTGATAACCATAGGAGGAACGGTATGCGTTTTGGCTTTGACCGTTCTGGCTTCCCTGATATGCGTTCTGCCCGCTCTGGCTGCCCTGATATGCGTTCTGTCCACTCTGGCTGCCCTGATATGCATTCTGGCCGCTCTGGTATGGGTTCTGTCCCATCGGCTGCGCAGGTCTGTATGTCTGCTGATTCTGAGCCTGGTTCACGCCCTGGCTCTGGTTCATGCCCTGATTCTGATTCATCCCCTGACTTTGATTCACGCCCTGGCTCTGATTCATTCCCTGGCTTTGATTCGCGCCCTGGTTCTGATTCATCCCCTGGCTCTGGTTTTCCGTATAGGGCTGCTGTCCATATACGGATCGGCTCTCCTGTCTTGTGTACTCCGGCTGAGTCTCTTTACTCTCATAGCCGTTTTCACGTGCTGCTTCTTCCGGGTCCGGATCTCTCATTGTAAAGTTCGTTGTAATAGGTTCTTCTTTATGTTCTTCAGGAGTCGTACGGCCCAGATCGTTGTTTTCATTTTCGTTATACATAAAAACTATCCCCTTTCCTGTTTCCTTTGTTTTCTTTTGATATTTGAAGTCTATCAATGAAATGTGACTATTTTGTGATAAAATTATATTCAATATGTGAAAATCGCAAAAAAAGACATCTTCCGGGCTTTTAAAGTCCTGAAAGATGTCTTTTTGAATGTCTTAAGTATGCTTTATGCCGCGTTTGGCGGTGGTACCGTGATTACATCATCGTTCCCTGAACCGCCCGGCTGTACGGTTCCTCCGCCTCCTGGCCCTGCTGAACCGCCCGGTCCCGGAGATGTTGTCTCCGGTGCGCTGGTGGACTCATGAGGCGCCGTCGTAGGCTTTACGCCAGGTCCCGTGCTGGAATCCGACGATTCCGTGGTCTCATCTCCCGGTGAGGAAGGTTTAACCGCCGATGTCGTCTCTCCCGGTTTCGTCGGACTGGTTGGCTTCGTGCCATCTGCCGTGGTTTCTCCCGGCTTCGTCGAACTGGTCGGTTTCGTGCCGTCTGCCGTGGTTTCCCCTGGTTTCGTCGGCTTCGTACCATCCGCTGTGGTCTCTCCCGGTTTCGTTGGCTTCGTGCCATCCGCCGTCGTCTCTCCCGGTTTCGTCGGCTTTATAGGATCTCCGTTCTCATCCGTCTCCTCGATCGATGTGCCCTCTGATGTGGACTCCCGCTCGTCAATCTCATCGGATTCCTTCGTCGTTTTCTTTGTCTCATCCGTCTCCTTCGTCTCTTTTGGAACGTATCCCTGATCCGTCGGAACATGATCTACACTGACTCCCTTTTTATACATACCGGAATCAGCCGAGATCTTCGCACTGATCTTCTTCACCAAATCAGTCGTCTGGTATCCCTCTTCTCCATACAGGAATTTGTGGAGTTCCGTTACATTCGACTCCAGCGTCTGAGGAATAACACAGTCTCCCTTCTTACCCATAATCATGGAATCCCGGGCAAATGGGAAGCCGCCGGTTTCACCGATATGGTATTTGCCGATATCGAGAATCAGGCTGGTTAAATCGCTGAATGACAGCGATGTCTCGACCTGTTCCACTTCCATCAGAAGAATCCGGTTCAAAAGGCCGAGATCGGCCTGTTTTGCTTTTTCAAATGCCTTCTGAATAACCAGACGCTGACGCTCTGTTCTGGCATAGTCCGTATCCATCAGACGGAGACGGCCATAAGCAACTGCCTGGATTCCATCCAGATGCTGGACACCCGCCGACTTAAGCTGAGTGGACGGGACGCCGGTCTTTTGTACAGTCTCTGTAATAAAGGAATTGATGTAGCGGAATTCTGCCTTACTGATATCGATTCCATCGATACCGCCCAGCATATTGATGCCATCTGCCACAGATTTCCAGTTAAAGGTCACATAGTCCTCGATATTTAAATCCAGGTTCCGGTTCAGTGCCGCCAGCGCCTGCTCGGCGCCGCCGTTCGCATAGGCGGAATTGATTTTATTATAAGTTCCGCCGCTGCTGGTGTTTAAATACGTATCACGGAAAACGGATACCAGCTTAATCTCTCCCGTATCGCGGTTGATGTTGCAGAGCATGATCACGTCGGTATTCGTTCCCTTATGTACGTTTCCATCTCTGCTGTCCACACCAAACACAGCAATTGTCATATATCCCTGCATATGTTCCGTCTTAGCGACAGGCAGTTCTGTATTCTTTACCTTGCTCTTGTCAAAATCGTTGGAATGAATCAAGGAACTGTTTAATCGCAGCGCATAACCATAAAACCCAATGCAAATCAGTGTCAGCACTTCCGCGACTGCCATAACAATGATTCTTCTGATTTTTTTCTTCTTCGCAGCCTGTGCCGCCGAACGGCTTGCTGCTGCCCGGTTCGCTGCGTCCTGAGGCTTCCTTCCTCCCATTCCGCCTGAACCGCTTCCGCCGTCACCGATCTGAAGCGAGGCTCCCTGAAGCGTCTGACGCCTCGGCTCATAGCCGGAGGTTCCTGAGGATCTCCCGGCGCCGCCCTGAGGCTGTCCATTCCCGGAAGGTCTTCCAGTTGTTCTCGACATTCCGCCCTGAACCGGATTTCCTCCGTCCGGTCTTCCACCTTCCTGTCGGGCCCTGCCATTTCCATTACCCGCCGCTCCGGCCTGTCTCATACCGCCCTGGGTCTGTCCGTTTCCTGCATTCCTCGATCCGTTTCCTAAACTGCCCTGCGGCGCACCGTTTCCTGCATTCCTGGCAGTTCCGCCCTGGGGTACGCTATTTCCGGATTGCCTGACGTTTCCATCCTGCATTCCGCCGTTTCCTGCGGCCCTGGAGTTTCCTCCCTGCATTCCGCCGTT